>JAOUPN010000321.1 GCA_029879905.1 Nitrospira sp.
TCCCTGATCCAGGAGACATTTGCCGAACTGGCTGTAGGTCACAGCCAACCCCTCTTCGTTTCCGACAGCTCGATGGTGATCGAGGGCTTGGGCGAATGAGACTGCCGCCTGCTCGCATTGCCCGTCACGCATCTCTTGTAAGGCCAGGTTGTTGTACAGAATGCCGAGTGCACGATCGTCTTTGAGTATCCGCAAGAGGTCCAATGCTTCGAGGTAATAGGGGCGAGCCTTGTCCGGCTGGTCTGCGCCGATATGCAGATTACCGAGGTTGACGAGCGTGTGGGCGATAGCATGCTGATTCTGTTCTGTCCTTTGAATATCGAGGACTTCTCGGTAGCAGTGTTCCGCGGCCGTGAAGTCCTGCATCAGCGCGCAGGTGTTCCCGAGATTCCCCAGGGAGTTTGAGAGCTCTTGCCGGTTGCCGATATGACGATCTTCAGCCACGGCCGACTCCCAGGCCTCGCGGGCATGAGTCACATCGCCCCGATGAAGAAAAATCCTTCCCCGATGTTTGTGATCGTCAGACATGGGTGTCAGCCGTGAGCGAGAGGCGCGTGAAATGCGCGACAAGCAGGACGCGTAAAGATAAACTGTCGGACTCGTCCCGCTTCTCTCGCTGGTTTTGCGAGTCTCGCACGAGATGCGAAATCAGTCTCCGCCTTTCGGGGTGTCTTTTTTAAATTCGGCCTGAAACTCATCCTCTTCCTCCAGTCCTAACCCTGCTCTGAACGATCCATGCAATTCTTCGATCTGTCCGGCGTCCGGTCCCGTTTGTCTGTCGGGAGCGGCAAGATATGATTCACACAGTCTCAGCCCTGTCTTGAAATGATGCGCAATGGTTTCTTCCGTGGCTTGTTGCCACGTGATGTAGATGCAAAAGGCGTGAAACGCGTGGGCGTTCGGATGACGTGCCGAGAGGGCGAGCAGGCCGTCATAGGCATCCCGGGCTGTGGCTCCGGCATTGGAGGAAAAGGTGTCCTCCAAGTCAACGGCGGTGTTCCAATCGGCGCCGAGTTCGGTTTCCGCTTTCTGAAAGGCCGTCTGTGCGGCCAGGGCCGGATCAAAGCGCATGGTTAGACCAAGGGGAGTGAGGTTGAAAGTTTATGCAGACAATTTCATCACGCGGAGGCGTTTGCGCCCCTGTTCCGCGTGCCAGAGATCATACTGGGTCTGCTGGTTCATCCAGCTTTCAGCTGTCGTGTTAAAGGCGATTGAAAGACGGACCGCCGTCTTCGGGCTGATTCCTGCCCGGCCGTTCAAGATAGAGGAGAGGGTCTTGCGGCTGACTCCCAAGGCTTCGGCCGTTTGTGTGACCGTAATGCCCAATGGCTCAAGGCAGAGCGTCTTAATAACTTCGCCGGGATGGGGAGGGTTGCGCATGCGCATGACGGTTCCTTTCAGTGATGGTCCTCGTAGTCCACGGCATCTACGTCTTTTCCAGGAAGCTGGATTTCAGTGTATTGAAGGGTAATTATGTAGACTAAGACTGCGCCAAGGTATATGGACGGCAGAGACTCGAAATTGTTCCGAATCATGTGACCTTCCCCTCTGTCAGCCTCCTCAGGCAAATAAGGGCACGTCTCAGGCTTTCGGACCGTTGAGTCGCGAGATTAGGTTGCCAGGAAGAGCGTATAAATTCTATGAGCCGAGAAGAATAGGCTGGACCGACCTGCCGTCCACTTTCTTGACGGGGAACCATGTTTTCCTGAATGGCTTTATTACGTGATGAGCGCGCTAGATTGACCAGGGCAACCTTCGGATTGGTCAATTCTTCTGGATGAGCAGGAACGGTACTTCGAGGTACTCGAAGAAAGTCAGCTAGGTGCCGTGCATCCGCCAGCAGCCAGGCTTCAACTTCACGCACGGCTACGCGAAAACAGAGAAACGGTGAGGGGTTTGGTAACCACGTATTGAGGAAAGGCGGCGCACATTCATAATCATGGTCAAGATCGACAAGGACAATCCATGGTGCGTGACGTGCGGCATTGTTGTAGCCGGCAATCTTAGCCCGCAGAGAGGCTTTGCCGAGCTTGCCGTAAACCGTGCCGGGTATGGCGCCGACATGCTCAATGAGCTTGCGCACCACCGCCTCGTCTACGTCCCCCTCTACTGCAGCTGAGACCACAACGCTGTTCGACATTTCACAAGTCTCCGAGCAAGGTTAATTGCTCAGCTTGCTCAGGTCGGGTTTTGGGGATGACTGCATCAGCCAGAGTCAATCCTCCTTGGAGCAAATCTTTGATATCCGGGAAAGCATTTGCGGGGGATACATCCGTACCCTCGGCACGTGGGCGTAGCAACAAGACTTCGGGAAGAGCAATGCCCTCGTCTCGGAGAAGGTCTGGAGAGTGGGTGCTCAGCATGATCTGTCTGCCGGTACGTCGTTGAACGCGAGCAAACATCTGTGGCAGAAAGCGCACAATTTCCGGGTGAAGCGACAACTCCGGCTCTTCGAGGAGAAGTGGGCCGCCGGTCTCCATGGCAACCCACAAGAGACCCATGAGACGAAGGGTGCCATCGGAGAATTGCTCTTCCGTTTGCCATGCTCCTTGTGGCCGCCAATGTTCGTACTTCCCTCTTAAGTGTGGCGTGCCGCGATCATCTCGCCATAGCTCTATCTCTGAAAGCTGTGGAACGGCGACACGTAGCGCTTCGCGAATTTTCTGTAGGCGAGCAATCCGAGTTCGTTCCTGAGTCTTTGCCATCTGTTCAAGAAAGTCGCCTCCGAATGGGTCATTGGACCGTCCGACTGAGCGATCAGGTTCACGTACGAGTTGCGGAACGATATGAAGGTATCGAATTGACTCAAAAAAAGATGCAATTTCCCGGAAGGAGCGATTGACATTAACTTGTTCGAGATGTGTCTGGGTGAGTCGATCAAGGTCTTGTTTGTCGTCTTCGCTTGGCCGCTCCAGTAGCGTTTCGCCGTTACGGAGTACGCTTTCTTTGGTGATCCGCGCGCGGCGCTGTTGGTCTTGGTTGAAGCCCAGAGCATACTCCCATCGAGGCGATGTCTCGCGCGCCTGCAGAGTGACCCGAAGTTCAATGGTAGGGTCGCGGCGGGCAGCCAAGCATCGAATAGCGTTCACACCTCCTCGGCGACGGATGGCTTCCTGGAATCCACCTCCCGGCGAAGCCAAGTCCCGCAAGAAACGAAACACATCGAGGAGGTTGGATTTGCCTGCGGCATTCGGCCCAACGAGGAATACACGGTTTGAAAGATCAACATTGCAGGAGGCAAAATTCTTCCAGTTCTTTAACTGCATGTTGGAGAATCTTAGCGGTACTCGTTTCTCGCTCATCTGGGTCTCTCTTCTGTCAGTGAGGATTCACCCGGTTTGTCTTGTTCCTCAGCGAGTGTGTACAAGAGTATTCTCGCCGAGGGAATTTCTCCCCAGGTATCTAGAGAGCCATCGCCGGATCAATGCTCCTGGGTCCAAAGTCGCCTGGTGAAGGATAATAACTGCTTTGAGTGTCAGAGGCAAAACCGTTTTGGCGGGCAAGAGGAAGATTCTAATGAAGCTAACGTCAAAATTGCGGACAATCGATTAGGCAAGGGGTCAGCGTCGATGCACAAGACAGGGTGTGTTTACATTGATTCTTCTCAATCGGTAGACTGCCAGTACGGTTTCTATGAATGCTGATAATCAACCCCCTGCACCTGGATCTTCGGATGGGTCATTCTCGACTGATCCTATTGATCGGGTCATCCAGTACCACAACCGGACCAAGCACCAGTACGGCAGGTATGCTCGATCATCGGGGTTTCTGGATTGGGTCAACCAGCCTGATCCGTTTCGGCGTTTCGAAGGTGCCGAGCTGATTCCCTTGCCTCTGTTGTCCCCGGAAGAAGAGCCCGTGTCACCGTCCTACACGGCCATCTATGCGCGGGGGGCCGTCTCTGTCCAACCGGTGACGATGCGGACGCTGTCGCGGTTCTTTGAGTTTGCCCTGGCATTGTCGGCCTGGAAGAAAGCGGGGCAGTCGCAATGGGCGTTGCGGAGTAATCCCTCGTCCGGCAACCTGCATCCGACGGAGGGGTATGTCGTCGTACCGCGGATCGAGGGGTTGGCCCTTACCCCTGGTCTGTATCACTATGCTCCGAAGGAACATGGGTTGGAGCGGCGTGCGGAGTCCTCTGTCGATCTCCTTGCCGGTCTGCTGGCTTCCTTCCCTCCCGATGCGTTTCTGTTTGGTCTCACCTCAGTGCACTGGCGAGAGGCTTGGAAGTACGGCGAGCGAGCGTTTCGGTACTGCAACCACGATGTCGGGCATGCCATCGGGACGGCCAGGATTGCCGCAGCAACGCTCGGTTGGAATATGACGT
>JAOUPN010000322.1 GCA_029879905.1 Nitrospira sp.
TACGTCTCTGATGGAATCATCCGTCTCTAACGTCATCGATAAGTCCGATGTCATAATCGTCAGCAAGAAGACGGATCATTTCAGAAAAGAGCTTGAGGGTATGGAGAAGGATGTGATCGTGATAGACTTGGTACGCATTTTTGCTGAGCCAATCGGTCGTAATCATTATGAAGGTATATCCTGGTAACTGAGAGTCTGGCAGGAGAGAAGGTGAGTTAATGAGCGGGTCACGTGGCCGGGTGTTGATGCTGGTGGAAAACCATTTTCCGGGGGATGTTCGCGTCAAGAACGAAGCGGATATGCTGACATCCGCCGGATATGCCGTGACCGTGATCGGGCTCCAAGGGAAGAAAGACACGGTGGCTAATCGGGTGGTCGACGGCATTCAAGTGTACTTAATCCCACGGGTCACGCTGTTTACCAAAACCCGCAAGGATAAACCCACAGGGCTTCAGCGAATCTGGCTCAGAATCGTCGCCCTTATGGGGTACATGTGGGAGTATCTGTATTTTACCGGAGCCTGTTTGGCCATGAGCCTGTATGTGGCGATGAAGCATGGATTTGATGTGATCCATGCCCATAATCCGCCTGACACGCTCTTTCTCGTGGCGGCGGTGTATAAACCGTTCGGCAAGAAGTTCGTCTTCGATCACCATGATCTCTGTCCGGAGCTCTATCGATCCCGCTATGCGGCCGATAACGGTATCCTGACCTCTCTGCTCGGATTATTTGAGAAGGGGAGCCTTGGGTTGGCGGATGTCACGATCGCCACGAATGAATCGTATCGCCGAATCCAGATCGAGCGTGGGAACGTGAAGCCTGAAAACGTCTTTGTTGTCCGGAATGGACCGAATTTAAAGCGGGTCGCTTCGCGTACTCCTAGTGAGCGATTGCGTTTGATGAACAAAAACATCCTCTGTTATGTCGGTGCGCTCAACCCGCAGGACGGCGTCGACTATCTGCTGCGGTCCCTGCGCGATTTGGTCTACAAGCTGGACCGAAAGGATTTTTATTGCGTCATCATGGGCAGCGGGGACTCGCTGGAGGATCTTCGAAACTTGGCCAAAGATCTGAATCTTGACGGATATGTGGAATTGACCGGCTATGTCTCCGAGGAGGATTTGATGAGCAACCTTTCCGCGGCTGATATCTGTGTCGATCCGGATCCATCGAGTCCCCTGAACGACGTCTCAACCTGGATTAAGATCATGGAATATATGGCGATGGGCAAGCCGATCGTCACCTACGATCTGAAAGAGACCCATTGGTCGGCCCAGGATGCGGCCTTGTACGTGAAACCTAATAATGAATTGGAATTCGCCGAAGCCATCGTCACGCTGATGGATCGGCCGGATCTTCGGGCAAAGATGGGTGAGTTCGGGCGGCAGCGAATCGAGCGTGAGCTGAAGTGGGACATTGTCGGGCAAAACCTCGTCCGTGCATATACGAAGCTTCTCGGATAGTTTCTCTTCCTGTAAGGATTCGGTAGGCAGTATCGTCTAGCCTATAGCAACAATCTCAATATGTGTGGGATTTGCGGTCAATATAATTTTGCCGAGAAGGCTCCTGTTCCGCTTGATGTCATCAAACGGATGATGGGTGCCATTCCCCATCGAGGACCGGATGACGAGGGAGTCTACCTCTCCGGGCAAGTCGGCTTCGGATTTCGCCGTTTGTCGATTATCGATCTTGCCGGAGGCCACCAGCCGATGTCGGACCGGACGGAGTCCGTTTGGGTGGTATTTAACGGCGAGATTTATAATTTCAAAGAATTGAGAACCGAACTGGAATCTCTCGGACATGTGTTCAGAACCGACTCAGATACCGAAGTGATCGTGCAAGGATATAAGCAATGGGGAGATGACGTTCTCAATCGCATGAACGGTATGTTCGGGCTTGCCGTGTGGGATGTGGAAAAACAACGATTGCTGTTGGCCCGTGATCCGTTCGGGATCAAGTTGGTGTATTACAAAATCGATGAGGGGAGACTGTACTTCGGCTCGGAAGTCAGGGCTGTCCTTCAAGGAACACAGGAAAAAACACAGGTTGATCCGGTTTCGCTCAATCTGTTTCTCCGGTATCGATATACCCCGTCGCCCTATACGCTCTTTAAGGGAGTCCGAAAGCTCCAGCCTGGAACCAAGCTGGTCGTTGAGGGGGGAGCCTACCGCCTCAGCCGATGGTACCGGTCCAAGCCGGCGCCGTTTGTGCCTCTCAAGTCTGATTCGGAGGCTCGTGAAGAGCTGCTCGACCTGTACAAAAAATCCGTTCAACGACATCTGATCAGCGATGTACCGGTCGGATTGCTGCTCAGCGGTGGCATTGACTCGGGTCTGCTTCTGGCCCTGATGAATCTGTACGGGAAGTCGTGGCCGACCTACACCGTCGGGTATGGCTCGGACTATGCGGATGATGAGCTTGCCGATGGAGCCGAAACGGCGCATGTGCTCGGTTCGAAGCACACATCGGTGACGGTGACGAGATCCATGTTCGAGGCGGCGCTTCCCCAAATTGTGTCTTGCTTGGAAGAGCCGGTCGCTACGTCTTCGATCGTACCGATGTATTTTGTCTGCGAGAGGGCCAGGGAGGATGTCAAGGCTGCGTTAATAGGACAGGGGCCTGATGAGTTGTTCGGCGGCTATCGGCGGCATTTGGGTATTCGCTATGGAGACGTATGGAGGGATCTGCCTGGCCCGTTGCGAAAACCGATTACCTCGTTGATCGGCCTGTTGCCGAGAAATGAGACGTTGAAGCGAGGTATGTATTCACTCGATATTCCTGATCGCATGAAGCGATATCAGAATGTGTTATCTATCTTGCCCGGCGAGTCGATCGACAGGCTGTTTCCGGATGAGGCGTTGTCTATGGGCACCGGGGACAAGATTCTGGATTGCTGGGAAGATCTGAAAGAGCTGATGGCGGAGACGGACGAGCTTGGCGGCTTTCAATTCCTGGAAGTCCGCTCCACCTTGCCGGACGAATTGCTGATGTATGCCGACAAATTGTCGATGGCCCATAGCTTGGAATTGCGCGTTCCTTATCTTGATAAAGAGGTGGTGCGATATGCCGAAAGGCTGCCCGCGCGTTTCAAAGTACGAGGGCGATCCCAGAAGTGGCTGCATCGGCAGGTGTGCGAGTCTTTTTTACCGCCGTCGTTCATCAATAGGAAGAAACGGGGGTTTGCGGGAAACGTGGTAGATGATTGGTTCCGCGGTACCATGAACAGCAGGATGGATGACGTGTTTATGGATACGGACTCGCATATGTATCAGTATCTGAAACCACAGACGGTTCAGCAATTGTATAGAGAACATGCCGCAGGCCGTCATGATCACCACAAAATTCTCTTTAGCCTCATCGTGTTTGAGGAATGGCTACGAGTGAATTAAGGAAGTGTCGACCGATGACGTATGACGAGTCGATCATAGAGAAAAACGATCCCGTTCTTGTGACTGGGGCCGGGGGGTTTGTCGGTCTGCGGCTTGTCGCCGATTTGATCCAGCGGGGGTTCCGTGACATACGCTGTTTTGTACGGCCGACAAGCGGTATTGAGAAACTGGAGTCCCTTGCCGCCGGACGCCAAGATTCGGTCTTGCAAATCATCAAAGGGAATCTTCTCTCGAAACAGGATTGCGCGGATGCGGTTCGAGAGGTGAAGGTTATCTATCACTTGGCGGCCGGGACCGGGCAGAAGTCGATTCCCGATGCCTTCATGAATTCCGTCGTCACCACGCGGAACCTTGTCGAGGCCGCGTTGGAAGAGGGATGTCTCAGGCGCTTCGTGAACGTCAGTTCGTTTGCGGTATATAGCAATATCAATGTATCCAAGCGTGGGCTTCTTGATGAATCATGCCCTGTCGAGCCTCACCCTGAACAGCTGACCGATGCCTATTGCTATGCCAAGTTAAAGCAGGATGAGCTTGTCGAGGAGTATGCGAAGAATCGGGGGCTACGCCATGTGATCGTGAGGCCGGGATCGATATTCGGCCCGGGGAAGACACAAATCACGGGGCGAGTCGGTATCGATACGTTCGGCGTGTTCTTGCACATAGGGGGAGGAAATCGGATTCCCTTTACCCATGTCGATAATTGCGCCGATGCCATTGCGCTGGCCGGTCTTGTAGACGGCGTCGAGGGAGAGGTCTTCAATGTGGTGGATGATGATCTGCCCACGAGCCGAGACTTTCTCCGTCTCTACAAGCGGCAGGTGAGATCTTTTCGATCGTTCTATGTGCCCCATGCCGTCAGTTATGTATTCTGTAAGCTGTGGGAGGAGTATTCCACGTGGTCGCACGGCCAATTGCCGCCGGTCTTAAACAGCCATC
>JAOUPN010000065.1 GCA_029879905.1 Nitrospira sp.
GCGCATGGCTGGACGGTGATCCCGCAACCTTCAAGGCCCCCTCCGCATCGATGATCGTCAAGGACCATCGTGATCGTGTCGTCGTCTTGTTCGGCGACCAGCTCATGAAGAACATCGCCCGCGACCGCAATCCCGATCATGTGCTCAGGGATATGGGATAGCAGGCAGGATGCTGAACAGACTTCCCAAAGAAGGTTGAGGTTAAGGTTAAGGCTGAGGGAGTACCTACGATGGACCGGTCAGTTTTGGACTGACCCTGGATCCTCGCCTGGTCGATGTTGTTGGGTTGGGCTTGTTGAGCCTCACGGCCTTTTAGCCGTGGCCCCTCTTGAGTCTTCGGCGACACCTCGCCGAGCCTGCTCCGCCGAAGCCGTTGGGCTTCGAAGGCGAAGCAGCCATGGCTTCCTGCGAAGGCGGGTGAACGGACTGTTTGAGCGTCCTCCTCGTTATCCTGAGTTAAACCGATCAGTTCCATGATCGCAATCATCTGTCCCTGGCACTCCTCGCGCTCATCCCACTGGAACGTCGTTCCCATTCGTTCGTCAGACGAGACCTCGCCTTAAGCAGGTCAATCATATAGCCGCCGTATAGCCGCGATGCAGCCACCGCCTCCCATTCAAGTGTAGAGGGGACTGCCCCCCTTCTTTGCGTCCTCGCATGGGGGCTGTCCCTGCCCGAATCGTGGATCGTACTGGCCCCAGCAAGGAGGAATAGCATGACACTAATTCGCACATGGCTCAATTTTCCCCTTCAACAAATGGCCGCGGAAAGCTATTTGGATACTATCGACTGGAATAGTTCCGTAGCTGTTTACGTCACGCCTGCTGTTTAGAAGTAACTGAGAATACTTTCCCATGGAGGTTTTACCCGCTTCGCGGGAATGCTCGAGCAAGGATACGTTCACAATTGAGCTTGCCTCCTCCCACCTTTTTTGCCCAGTTACGTTTAGCCATAAAAAGTTCTAAGGATAGGGACGGTTGCACGAATATGCGCCAATGGCGTACCATGCTCCATGCGGTTCGTTGAGACCCCTATGTTTACAGTTGCACTTCGGCGGCATCTCGACGATGACATATATCGTGCGCTTCAAGTGGCGCTTTTGCTCCGCCCATCACAGGGGCCTCTTATTCAGGGTGGGGCGGGACTACGCAAGCTTCGTTGGGCTACTCGGGGGCGGGGCAAACGAGGGGGCGTCCGTCTAATCTATTATTGGGAGCCCGAAAGCCAGACATTCTATATGCTGTATCTCTATGCGAAGAACGAGCAGGGCGATCTGACATCGGATCAGCTGAAAGTCTTGGCCAAGCTTGTTCGGGAGGAGTTTATATGAAAGATGAGGCATTCCAAGAGCTGCTGACAAGTGTTAAGCAAGCAGGAAAGATTCGGCGAGGCAAACCTAAACCCGCAAGAACCACCACATTTCGGCCGGCGGATGTGAAGGGTATTCGTGAAAAGCTCAAGGTTTCACAGACCGAGTTTGCCCTGATGATCGGAGTCAGCGTGGCAACCTTGCGAAACTGGGAGCAAGCGCGTCGCACTCCCGACGGTCCGGCCCTCGCATTGTTGCGTGTGGCCGCGAAGAATCCTCGCGCAGTAGCTGAAGCCCTGCATCGCGAATCTCGAAAGGGTGCAGCCTAACAGTCGGCAGGAAACCTCACGCAGGTGCGGAGCGTGTCACGTTCTCTGTCTTACTCGTGCATCAGCATGACAGAAGATTGTTCGGAGATCAGCGCGAGCTTGGCTTTCCTGTTCAAGGATTTGATTGCAGCTTCACGCGTGAGCGCCGCACCCTTTGTGTCATGAACCTCGCGATAGCGGATCGTCACCGGCCTGCGATATTTTGTATATTTTGCGCCCAGACCTTTGTTGTGGGCATTCAATCGCTGGCTCAGATCGTTCGTGATGCCGGCATAGAGACTCTTGTCCGAACATTCCACGATATAGACGACCCACTTCATCTTGATGCATCCGTTCGGTCTCTGGTGGGACGTTGAATCAGTCCGCCGGCAGCATGAAGGTCAAGGCTGAGGCTAAGGTTGAGCGAATTGAATTTCCACTCAGCCTTCACCTTCACCTTGACCTCAGCCTCTGTAGTTTCGTTTGCTGAGGTCTTGCTGGACGGCCTTTGTGATCGTCTGCGGCACGATCACTTCGGCGCAGTCGATTTCATGAGGCTGTCGGCTTGCGGCGGCAAGAAGCCAAGATAGCCGCGATGCCGTTCGGCCAGTTCCAAGACGGTAAAGGGTTTACCGTCCACCGTTTCGGGAGCTGAGAACACTTGCCGGAGGCGGTCGCCACGCTTTCCTACGATATGACCCGCGAAGACGACGCCGTTCTGTTTCAGCTTATCTACAGCCTTGTCGATGTCTTCTACCCGCACCGCTACGTGGTGCAACACTCGGTCACCGAATTTCTTCACCCACCCTGGAATGATGCTGGTTTTGCCGCGCTCGTCCGGGTAGGCTTGATCGACAAAGAGGGCGGGGTAGCCGGACTTCCGATAGACCTTGGCGTACCAATCGCCGTATTCGATGGTTTCGTCGTAGGTGTAACCCAATTCGACGAACGGCTGTGCCCCCTGCTCGATGTCGAATGTACGGATGGTGACATGATCGATGAGGGGGAAAAGTCCGACGCCGGCATCGTCGAGCATGCCCTTGAGTAAACCAGCCGCATGATTGCGAGTGACATACTCCGCTACCATTCGTTCAAGAAGCGCATCTAACGCCGCAGCTTGGTCGTCCATGGCAATTCCTTCCAAAAGGGTTCGTGAATCGTCAATCGTTATTCATCAATCGCGCGAAGACCGATGTGCTCTCCCGAATGACCATTGACGTTACTCCCCGAATTTAATCCCTTGGGCCAGCGGGAGTTCCGTGCCCCAATTGACGGTAGTGGTTTGACGGCGCATATAGGCTTTCCATGCATCGGAGCCGGCTTCTCTGCCTCCGCCGGTTTCTTTTTCTCCGCCGAACGCCCCGCCGATTTCGGCGCCGGAAGTACCGATATTGACATTGGCGATGCCGCAATCGCTACCGGAAGCTGAAAGAAACTGTCCGGTACGGCGGACATCGTTGGAGAACAGCGCGGACGACAGCCCTTGTGGTGCGTTGTTCTGCATGGCAATCGCATCTTCAAGAGTTCGGAACGTCATGACATACAGAATAGGACCGAAGGTTTCACGTTGCACGATAGGCCAGTGATTCTGAGCACGGACGATCGTCGGTTCCACGAAATGTCCGGTCCGCGTCAACGCTTGGCCGCCGTAGAGCACCTCGCCGCCTTCCTTTTTCACCTCTTCGATCGCTGCGACATAGCCGTGGACCGCAGCCTGGTCGATGAGGGGACCCATAAGGGTCGTGGGATCCAGAGGATTCCCGATGCGTACTTGCGCATAGGCTTTGATCAACTTGGCTACCAATTGGTCGTACAGTGATTCATGGACGAACAGCCGTCGGGTCGTCGTGCATCGTTGGCCGGCCGTTCCGACGGCCCCGAACACGATGGCGCGCACCGCCATATCCAGGTCGGCCGTTTCATCGACGATCACGGCATTGTTACCGCTGAGCTCCAGCAAAGTCCGTCCCAACCGTTGCCCGACGGCCGAAGCGACGCGGCGACCGACAGGAACCGAACCGGTGAAGGAGATCAACGGCAGCCGATGATCCTGCACCATCTGCTCGGCAAGGGTCGGTTCATCGGTGATGAAGAGTGAAAAGATCCCTGCAAACCCCTGCTGTTGCATGACCTGATTGCAGATCTTCTGTACGGCAATGGCACAGAGCGGGGCCTTGGGCGACGGCTTCCAGATGACCGTATCGCCAGCGATGGCCGCGAGAAAGGCATTCCATGCCCAGACCGCGACGGGAAAGTTAAATGCCGAGATCACCCCGATCGGCCCCAACGGATGCCACTGTTCGGACATGCGATGGGCCGGCCGTTCTGATTGCATGGTGGCGCCGTAGAGCATACGGGACTGGCCGACGGAAAAGTCGGCCATGTCGATCATCTCCTGAACTTCGCCGTCTCCTTCGGCTTTGATTTTACCGACCTCCAACGAGACGAGCGTGCCCAACTGGTCTTTCTTTTCTCTGAGCGCCTGGCCGATCAACCTGACGACCTCACCCCGTTTGGGAGCCGGAACCGCTCGCCAGGCTCGAAACGCCTCCATAGAGTCTTTCAGAATGCGCTCGTAATCTTCCGGTGAGCAGGGAGACACGCCGGCAATGGTTTCACCCGTGGCAGGGTTCAATGATTGGACGATGGGTCTGTCGCCCTGAAGAGACCACCACTGGTGGCCGGTACTCCCGCCGGAATTGACTGCCTGGATGCCGAGATCCCTCAAGACATGATTCATCTGAAGCATGCTCCAAAATCGTTGTGAAGAAAACTCTGCAGCGAGATCGATTCTTGCGTGACAAATCCATGGTACTGCGCCGGCTGATTCAAGACAAGATCTAACACGCAGCAGGCGCTGGATGCGGTGGTGACTTGAATCGCCGACCAGAGCTTGCCCTTGATGCATTGGGGGTACACCTTCTTGACGTAATTCTCTTCAAAGAGCCCGCCGTCTTTGGTTCCTGTCACGGATGCATAGACCAACACCACATCTTGGAGTGTTTGTGGAATAGCATGTTCGAGTACACGTTTGAGCGTCTCACGATCTTCATTGAGCTTCAGATCCTTCATGAGCAGGTGGATTTTTTCGCAGTGACCGGGATAGCGGAGCGTTTTGTAATTCATGGTCCGCACCTTCCCGGCATAACTATCTGCGAGCGTGCCCAATCCTCCCGATGTATTGAAGGCTTCATAGAGCAGTCCGTCCAGCTCAATCGTTTCATATCCCTCCAGCGGCTGGAGGGGAACCTTTTCACCGTCTTCAATCCCGTAACAGATATTGCCGTATTCGTTGATCAGTCCGTCGGTCGACCAGGTAAGCGAATACTTGAGGGCGTTGCTGGGATGAACCGGCAAGGCGCCTACCCGCATTTTGACCGTATCCAACGCGTCGAAGTGCGTCATCACATCATGCGTCACGATGCTGATAAATCCTGGTGCAAGACCACATTGAGGCATGAATGCCTGTGCGGCGCCTGCGCTGAGAACCTTGACCTGATTCGTTACTTCAATGTCTTCGGTCAGGTCAAAATAGTGGACACCATGGGTCAATGCCAACCCGGCAACGGTAGGGTTACAAAAGTAGGGGAGGCACGAGAGAATCGCATCGACCGGATGGGTCGAGAGGTAGGTACTGACCGCGGTAGGATGCCGAACATCAAGCAGGCACGGAGTGACATGCTCCAATCCGAGTTCTTCGACCACATGCTTCGGGGCGCTCGGAGTGATATCTCCCAAATGCACCTCGTAGCTGCCACGAAGAGAGAGGAGGCAGGCAATGAGTGACCCGATCTTCCCGGCACCTAGGACAAGGACGCGAGGCATGATGGTACATTATACTCCACCATCGGATTCCTGGCACGTATTCTTACCAGGGTGATGATTCGATGCAATACCGGGTCAATTGTCTGAAGGGATATCGATCAGATAACGGGGGAGGGAAGTCTCTTCCGTTGCGGCGAGGCTGTATCGACATGGGGGAATATCCGCTTGCAGGCGACGGAACAGTCTCGTCATCTTCATCGTGCCGGGCACTTCACAACGCCAGACATGCATGCCGGACTCCGGTTCGTCGAAGTGACGTTGCACGCGAAACCCTGGATACTCCATAAAATAGGCCGAGAGAAAGCCGTTGACTGCCGATACGACCCATGGATGGTCCTTGATGTAACGGTGGGTGAGGCGGATTTCGGCTATCGTGAGGTCATGTTCGTCCTGCATCGACTACTCCATCATAGACATTGAGTGATTCCTCGCAACCGGTGTACTGTACAGGACATCATGGAGGAGATGCTACGATGACAATCACGACGTATAACAAGATCGCCATGCCGTCTTTTCTGTATGGAACGGCGTGGAAGAAAGAGGCGACAACCGGGCTAGTCGTACAAGCGGTCGAGGCAGGATTCACGGCCATCGATACGGCGAATCAATTGATCCACTACGATGAAGCACGGGTCGGGGACGCGCTGGCACAACTGGCCCAGACAGGCGTCACTCGCGACAAATTGTTTCTCCAAACGAAGTTCACCCCGATCAATGGGCAGGATCATCGCTTACCCTATGATGCCGACGCGAACCTCACGACACAGGTGCAACAATCCTTTGCCGGTTCCCTTGAGCATCTGCACACACAATATCTCGACTCCTATGTCTTACATGGTCCGTATTATCGACGTGGGCTCGGTGCGGAAGATTGGGAGGTCTGGTCGGCGATTGAGGGGCTGTATGAGTCCAAGGCCACACGCATGATCGGGGTCAGCAACGTGTCCGCCGAGCAATTGCTCCTCTTATGCGAACGGGCCAAACACAAACCCATGGTCGTACAGAACCGTTGCTATGCGGCATTCGGATGGGATAGGGAAGTGCGGAAGATATGCCGGAGTCATGGCATCATCTATCAGGGGTTTTCGCTCCTGACCGCCAACTCAGGAATCTTTGCCGAGCAGGGCTTACGAGATCTCGCGGTCAAATATCAGACCGGTTTGGCACAGATCGTCTTCCGCTTTTCTCAGCAAATCGGCATGCTGCCGTTGACGGGAACGACCAACGTGCAGCATATGAAAGATGATCTGGCCTGTGGCCAATTCACACTCACGCCGGATGAGCTGGCGATGATTGAGACGATCGGGGAATAGGTGTTTCAGCCAGGGAGTCGTTCGGAAGAATGAAGCCGAAATGGTTTCTTCCGGTAACGACGCCGTAGGCACCCACCCACCGTCACTCCTTCACACGAACCGTCATGGGAATGGGGTCGAGTGGATTATCACGCTCGTCTCGTGCGGCTGCCACGATTTTGTCGATCACATCAATTCCGCGATAGACCTCTCCGAAGACCGTATAGCGCCGGTCAAGGCCGTTACTATCATCCACACAGATAAAGAATTGTGACCCGTTATCGTTGAAGTCACGGGTGCTGTTGCTCTCACGGGGCATCTTGGCCATGGAGACCGCTCCGCGCTTGTGGGGACGATCATTGGGTTCCGGTGAGAGGAAATACCCGGGACCTCCGGTACCATGGACCGATCGGTCCGACTGTTTACTCAGCGGGTCGCCCCCTTGAATCATAAAGCCGGGGATAACACGGTGGAACGTGGTCCCGTCAAAAAACCCCAGTCGGGCAAGACTCACGAAGTTTTCAACATGGCGTGGTGCGTCGTCGGGGTAAAAACGAATGGCAATCTCCCCGAACTTCGTCACGATCGTCGCGCGAGGGTCTTTCTTTTGAAACTGCATGACCATGCCGAGCACTCTAGCAATGATGCCGGTCACATGGCAAGCAGAGCCAGTTATGAGTAGCGAGGACTGAGGACTGAGATTTGTCCAGACTCGGCCCTCAGTCCTCGGCCCTCAGTCCTTGTGAAACAAGACCTCGACCTGGATCGATCTTCATCCAGAGAAGACCGCCCACGAGTGCAATACACGCAGCGATGGAGAGAGAGACAGGCCACCCCCATTGCTCGGCGATCCAGGGCGTGATGGTCGGTGAAATCGCTCCTCCGATATTGGCTCCCATATTCATCAGCCCTGACAGGCTTCCTGCATGGGTTTTGGACAGGTCACTCGTCGAGGACCAATAGGCTCCGACCGAGAAATAGAGCCACCCCGCGCCGAGAGACAAACTGGCGATAGCCGGATAGGGTGATTCCATCGCAGCACCGAATGCGATGAAGACAGCAGCCAGGGCCATCCCGGCAAGGCCGATCATCCGGCGTCCTGTTGTGAGCCCATACCGTAGGGCCAGACGGTCCGTCGCCCACCCACCGAGGGGACAGGAAACGAGGATGGCAAGGAACGGCATGGCCGCAAAGACCCCCCCACGCAAAACGTTGAAGCCACGTACATTCACAAGGTACAGATAGAACCAGGACATATAAATGTATGCGACATATCCCAAACATGCATAACTGAGCACAAGCCACCAGACCGTCGGCGTGTTTCGTAACATCGCCCAGGGAATAGTCGGTGAGGACACAGCATGCGGCACGGTCGGCCTCGTGTCATGTGCGTTCTGTTCCCAGGGATGATCTGCCGGACGATCTCTGGCTAACACCCACCAGATGATGGCCAAGAGCAGCCCAAGGGCCGAAGACAGATAGAAGGCGGCTTGCCACCCGTAGTTCACCATAATCCAGGCTGTCAACGGCGGGGTCATTGCCGAACCCACACCGATTCCACCGATGGCGATGCCGATACCAAGACCACGCTCGTGCGCAGGAAGCCAGTCAGTCACTGCACGGTTGAAGGTAGGAAGCGCCACTGCCTCACCAAGACCGAGGAGAAATCTCACAAGAGCCAATGCGCCGACGATTCCCATTGAGACGGCAAGTGCAGAGGTCGCTGCCATGGCGGTCAATGCCGTAAAGCATGACCACCAGACCAAGCCGATCGTCAAAACACGGCGCGCGCCCCATCGATCGCCGAGCCAACCACCGGGAATCTGGAACAATGCATAGCCGATCACGAAGGAGGAGAAGATCACTCCCATCTGTTGGTCGGTCAAACCAAGCGCCGGCATCATCTGCCGTGCAGTTACCGAAATATTGACGCGGTCGATGTACGTGACTACGCTGATGGCAAAAAGAAGCCCCAGAATCAACCAACGTATGCGTGAAGGGCTCGATGGTTGTTGATCGATCGGAGAGTGGATGTCCTTCATGGTTCCACACCACACCGGCATGTCACAACATGGTGATTAGGGATTCCGGTGCAAGCAGAAGCATCATAAATGCGGTCTGATTGATACGCCATGAGAGCACAACCGTACGGCCGATGTGCTCTTGGTGTATGGAGGCATTTGAGGTAAGGGCCGGCCGGCTTGGGGGGATTCACACTCACTGATCATGCGATAGGGTAGCGATGAGGGCACAACGAGTGTGGCCGCCTTTTCGATGAAAAGACGGCCACAGAGATGTTACTTCTTCTCTTTATCTTTCGGATTATCTTTCGGAATAATTTCCAACAGTTCGACTTCAAAGATCAATGTGGCACCGGGCTTGATGACCGGAGGCATGCCGCGCTCCCCGTACGCAAGGTCAGAAGGACAGATCAGCCGGCTTTTGCCGCCGACTTTGATTTTCTGGAGGCCTTCCGTCCAGCACTTCACGACTTGACTGAGCGGGAAGGTGGCGGGCTCACCACGTTTCACGGAACTGTCAAAGACGGTTCCATCGACTAACGTACCGTGATAATGCACCTTGACGACGTCGGAGGCTTGAGGTGTGGCACCTGAGCCAGGCTTGATGTGGGTAATGACGATTCCGGATTCGGTCTTCGTGGCTCCCTTTTCACCGGCCGCCTTGGCCAAGAATGCGGCGCCGGCCTTTTTCTCGGCTTCGGCTAAGACCGCCATACGAGATTGCTGGAGCTTTTGGATTTTCGGGCCGTACGCTTGAAGATCGACCTTGGGGGTATGTTTCAAGACTCCGTCCATCATGCCATGCTTAACCATCTCGAGTTCCGCTTCATTCAAAGAAAAGGGGGAGAGTGATTGGCTGATAGCAAGTCCAAGGGCGTACAGGGTCTTCTGGTCCTCATTGCTGGGGTCAGAGGAACCGGCGATCGCCGGGGAGGCGGCCAGAAGGAGCGAGATTCCCACACTGAGCATGAATTTGCGCATCGATGATCCTTTCTTGTGAGGGACGAAGCGTGAACAGTTTCACGTACAATACGATACGGACAAAAATCGCACAATAGAAATCTTGAGAAAAGAACCCGTGAAGATAACAGGCCGGCTCTCTCAGAGATTCAGGTCAGGAACATAAACTGGCATGTCCTGATTAGGACCCATCGGCACAATTTGCACACGTGCCGCCCCCCGCAGACCTATTCTCATTCCTTGTCATTGAGTGGATCGTAGAAAAGAACGAAACTCACGCGAGGCCCAAAACATGTGATATGGCGGAGAGGGAGGGATTTGAACCCTCGGTAGAGGTTTTAGCCCCTACGGCGGTTTAGCAAACCGCTGCCTTCGGCCGCTCGGCCACCTCTCCACATCGAAACCTTCCGGGCAGACGACGCCGCCATAGAGGCGGCGTGACATCGTTATGCAGGGGGGTGATATTACCTCAGCCTCGGGGGGAGGTACAAGAGACTGATTTACGTTCGAGACAAATACGAACGGATGGTTAATTCTCGCCGTACTCGGTCGAAAAGTTGGGTTCCCCTGATACAGAGACGGCCATAGGCGTCTTGCATCCGTAGGCGTCGAACGAGTTGCCCTCCACGTGAATGCAATCGTGCACGGAGAGCTTGAAGCAGAGTCGGGTGGTAATAGTCGGATGGAGGTAGCACGGTGAATGACCGAGAAAAACTCTTAGCCTCTTCCTGAGAGGTTGGGTGGCGAAATTCCACATTGCTCGCACGTACGGAACCATTGATGATAAGCATCTGCAGTACGAACCGTTCTCGCGAGACCGGCGCATAATCGGCACGCCGGCCCACTAAGGACAGGAAAACGGGAGGTAGATTCATCATGACAGTCACGGCATGTTTCCAGAGTCGTTTCAGCGCGGTTCCTGAGACCTGAGAATCGGCCGTTTCGACAGTCTGAACCATATAGTTGTGACCGTCACACAGCATAAGCGAACGGGAAGGTTCCTCACTCACCGTATCCTGCACAATTTCCATTGTGGCTCCCTGGACGACGGGGGTGATGTCGCTCACGACACTCACAGGGCTGTCCGATGACATCAGAATATTGGAGTCCTGTTGGATATCGGAATGCTCCGTGATGGTCACCGATGAGGCATGGTTGGCGGCATCGACTGTCTCGATTGTATCGATCGCACCTGCCAGATTGTCCTGCGGGAGAAGAGATTTGGCGACTCGTACCATTCGTGTTCTCTTCGTACGATATACCCGATTTTGTGCGATGCGCTTCGAAGACGCGGTCTTTTTCACTGCGACTTTTTTAGCAGCAACCTTTTTAGGAGCAGCCTTTTGAGCGGATCGATTGCCGACGCTTCCGATTCTACGAGACGCCTTCTGCATGAGCGAACCTCCAACGAGTTAAATAGTCCAGGCCTGTCGTCTTCTCTTTTGATTGGTATGTCTTGTGATGAACTGCATGGGAGGAGAATAGACGTTGGCGACCGCGTTGAAAATACCGTAGAGGTAGCGGGAATTAGACGAAAGGGGGATGTTGTGCATCCCAGACTATCGACATACGTCCGAACAGGCCCTCGGCGTGGAGATAGCGGAATGTGTCAACAAGATGGAGACGGCGTCTCAGACATCAGAGACAGGATTTTTCAATATCCGGCAAGCCCACATTATTCATGACAATTCGTCGCCCGTTCGACAGGCTCAGGGTCCCGAGCATCGTCGAGGGACGAAATCGCCAAGCCGCGTTGCCCTCGGCTTCTCCGCGAGGCGAGCGAGAGCGGCGCGTGGAGGCATTGGGGACTGACACCCTTCCCCCGCGCCCGCCTCGGCGAGCCGCTAGGCGAGGCGGGGCTTCGCGTGGTGTCTGTCCCCGTCCGAACCGCAGGCACCGTCGCAGACGACGGAGCCAGTCCCTAACAGTCCGTTGAGGGACTGAGGGACGAGCCCGCCGCCCAACGGCATGTCGCAGCAGCGGATCGGCGATTGCAGCACAAGTGTTCGTGAATAATGCGGGCTAGAAGCGAATCAGAATTTGTTCCGTCGTATGATACGAACGGGGACCGGCATTTTCCGATATTTTAAATTGACTCAGACGAGCCTGTACTTCCGGAGAGACAGAGAGGAGTTCAATTTTAATCCGGTGATTTTCGACCCATTCGACTTCCGCCATGTCGATGGCAATATGAGAATCTTCTCCAGGAAGCCACAGCCGAAGTCGCACATAATCACCGACGCGCAGCTTCTCAGAGGGGGAAATATTTCGTTGGTGAGGAGCCGACAAATCATAGACGCAACCATCTCCTTCCAAGCCCGCACTTCGCTTTGCGAGAATGCAGTTAATCGCGATTTGAGAAGATGGTTGAAACGTCATGATTGCGAATTACCCGAGCCAAAAACCAGTTCATGTGGTGCGTACAATAATACTAGAGAGGATAAAACTGCAACTACCTCAGGAGGTTAGAGCACCCAACGAAAGTGGTATCTAGGTGTTCTTTCTGACTTGGAACGCTGCAAATTTATGTTATCCGACTGCTACCACCGTCCGGCCTCACCGTCTGAACAGCTTCGAGATGATGGAAGAAGTTGGTAGGGCTTTCCCGCTCGTTTTTGTTCCGATTCTCCTGAAGGTCGTACGGTGACTTGCAGCATATCGTCGGGCACTGACCCTTCATCGGATCGCAGCAGCCCTTCGCGGTTTAAAATCTTTAGGGCATTCGTGCGAGAGACAATCGGGGGGTACTCCCTGAATTGATCCGAAGACACGAAGGGAACTTGGATCGTCACCGTGCGACGTTTTTCGTAGATGAATTGACGCAAACTGTCGTCGATCTCGGTCTTCAGGCTGACGACGGCCGAGGAGTTAGCCGGGAGTACCGGTATCGTCAGCATGTACATCTGTCGAGAGTCACGCGGGGGTGTTTCAATATGTCCTGCCGCATCGACATTCGGAGCCGTCAATAATTGGGTATCACGTCCGATTGCCGGAGATCGGACACCCACTTGAAGTTGTGTGAGGTCGTTGTCCGAGACATTTTCCAGAAGTAACTTAATGACCACCCATGATTGTGAGTCCGGCCCCTCTGTTTGCTCATCGGATAGCGGTTCTTCGGTGTAGCGAAGCCGGCAATTAGTGACCAGGTTGCGCTTTTCAAGAAAATACGTCTTCGTATTGCCATTCATGTGGTAGGAGCGCTCATCCGTATAAAACGCGACGCCCACATGAATCATGGTCGGCCTGAACCAGGCCACAACCGTCGGAAGAAAGAACGGCACTGCGACGGCGAAGAGCCCAAGGATGATGACCTTATTCAGCAAGGTCTGTCGCCAAAACCATTGCCAACCTTTTCGCAGAATCTCCATCAAGCTCCACTGTGTGATCTGTCGTCTAACGAGGAGGGGCGTCTCAGCTTCTCTTGTGATCCTGATTCGACACTTCTCTTATGATGTATCCTGTCTGTCGCTCCCAACCATGTCAGGGCTTGCGGCAGCAGGTTGGTAGGGGAGAACTATAATACCGGAGCTCGACGAAGCGCAAACGTACGAGGGAGATGAAGGGATCCGGAGGCGTCTCTTGATCAAAACCTCAATAGATAGGATTAATTAACTTACAAGGAATTCAACTTGTAACATCATGTATGACTTAAAATACACAGCTGCGTGTTCTGACCGCGAAATATGGCGGAGGGGGCGAGATTTGAACTCGCGGATGAGTTACCCCATCTCCGGTTTTCAAGACCGGTCCGTTCGGCCGCTCCGGCACCCCTCCATACCCTGCTTGACCCGACCGGGAGCATACCAACCTTCGGTTGACCCGGCGACTATTCATCGCTTTTTCGTGATTGCGTCGCCGGATAAGCCCCACAAGAATCTTTTTTCTGACCCTGTCCCGTTTCTGAATCTATCAATTTTCTATGACTCGCTGTCTCCTCAGGCGCAGCCTCTGTTCATCATCGGCAGAGAATACACCGTATCATCCTATTCTTTTGTGATCTTCTCTTTTCCGCCCATATAGGGTCTCAAGACTTCCGGAATAACAACTGACCCATCAGACTGCTGATACTGTTCAAGAATCGCGACGACTGTTCTCCCGACGGCCAACCCTGAGCCGTTGAGGGTATGGACAAAGTCGGACTTCGCACCTTTCCCTCCGCCGCTCGGACGATACTTGATGTTTGCCCGTCTCGCTTGGAACGACTCAAAATTACTGCAGGAGGAAATTTCCCGATATTGATTTTGAGACGGTAGCCAGACTTCAATATCATAGGTCTTGGCGGCAGAAAACCCCATGTCTCCTGCGCAGAGTGTCATGACACGATAAGGAAGTTGCAACTGTTGCAAGATAATTTCGGCATGTCCGGTTAATCTCTCAAGTTCCGCATGAGATTCATCGGGAGTCGTGATCGTGACTAATTCTACCTTATTGAATTGATGCAGGCGAATG
>JAOUPN010000066.1 GCA_029879905.1 Nitrospira sp.
TGAGAACTATCTCCTAAGTCAGAGAGCCATTCCTCCCTCATGCTGCCTGGAACGGGGACTTCTTCCTGATACCCGTTATGGTTTACGCTGATCACGACCGGTCGGCGAAGATCGGCAAAGGTCTCTTTCATGGATGGGGTCAGTCGGAATCTGACGAAATGGACCGCACTGATTTTCGTCTCATGACTATGGCCGCCTTCAAACTCTCCAAAGATCTTCTCGCCGTCCGCCACAATCGCAAGCTTTTCCCCGTGATCGAGGCCCATAAACCGATCGAGCCATTCCTTCATCCTCGCTTCATCGGTGATCTCGATCAACAGCGTGGCACTCAACTCACCGGAGGCAGGGACCAATGCGTTATAGACGTCCAATTCCTCCTGGATTTTGGCCTGGTCGGTGATCCGCTCGACACGGATCATCTCTTGAACCTGAAAACGCAGCGTCTCGATATTTTCAAAAATCAGCGTGATCAGCGGACCGACGGAAATCCGGCGACGCCGCTTCAGCTCAATAATCCGGCTCCGATAGGCTTGCCGCCCCTGTTCGTAGTCAGCCGTGGACAAGAGATCAGTCTGGAGAAGTTGCTTCATCGTCTATCCCACGCTTTACGGTTGGCGGTTGGTAAATTACGATACGTCCGACGGGAGTCCGTAGGCGTCACGAACGATCTGAATCGGATGCCGAGCGGCTTTTCCATCCGAATGCTCTGCGGTCCTCGCTTGATCCAATTGCAGCCCTGCAAGAGGGCAATCGGTGGCCACGAGGTCGGCTTGCACCTGCTCAATGGCACGGACGGCTTTCCCTGCGATCTTCATCGAAAGCGGGAAAAATTCCTGCTTTGCCGACCAGGAACCGTCATGTCCGGCACACTGTTCGATCACCTCGACTTTGGCCCCGGCGCACTCCATCAACTCCCTGGATTTGAAGCCGATATTTTGATCACGCAGATGACACGGAATTTGGTAGGCAATCCGGCCCGGGTTCACAGGAAAATCCGTCGCTAATTGCCCGGACTTTTTCATGGCCATAAGATACTCGCACACATCAAACGTCCGTTCCGCAACCTGCCTGGTCCGCTCATCAGGATTGAGCTCAGGATATTCGCGTTTAAGCATCAAACTGCAACTCGCGGTCGGCACCACCACATCATACCCTTGCGCAACCCAAGGATGCAGAGAGGCCACATTGGCTTTCGCTGCTTGCTGAATGGCATCCGTGTCGCCGATATCGAAATTCGGCATCCCGCAGCACTGCTGCTCAGGCACCACAACGTGCACCCCGTTTTTCTCCAAGACCTGTACGGTCGCCTTGCCGATGTCGGTCGCCTGATAATTGACAAGGCAAGAAGAGAATAACGCCACTTTGCGGTTCGACTCGGTCACGGGACCGGACTGTGCCCGGCGGCTGAACCAACGGGGAAACGTGTCGCCGGTAAAATGCAGGACATGCCGATCACGATGCACCCCTGCAACCAATTCCATGACCCATCTGACCAGGCGATTCCGCAGCAACCCGTTCGTCAGCGCAGCGGCCATTCCTGCCAATCTTCCGATCAAATCCGTCTGCACAAGAAGGCGGTCACGCCATGAGACCCCACGCTCCGCCGCCAGTCGTTTTTTCCACACCACCATCAGATGGGGAAAATCGAGTGCGTACTGATGGGGGGGAGTGTACGGGCAGTGATTGAAACAGAGCTTGCAGTAGTAACACTCGTCGACGATCCGACTATGATCGGCAGGCGCCAGTTTGGCGACATCTCCTTCATAATCGTCAATGCGCCCAAGCAGCGTATTGAACGACGGACAGAGATTGAAACAGCGGCGGCATCCGTCGCAGATTTCATAGATCCGCAACGTTTCCTTGTCCAGCTGCTGAGGATCAACCGGATTGATGAGGCTGAGGCCCTTCATGGAGAAGATAGGCACAAGGGTTCGGCCGTCGGTACGGAACGATCCCGTACCAGCGGCCGAACACCATGCACTGCTAGCCCTGCTTCAGATTATCGAGTCCCTTTTGGAACCGATTGGCATGCGACCGCTCCGCCTTCGCAAGCGTTTCGAACCACTCGGCCAATTCAGGGAATCCTTCGTCTCGTGCGGTCTTGGCCATTCCCGGATACATCTGGGTGTATTCATAGGTTTCACCCTCGATGGCCGCTTTCAAATTGGCATCCGTATTCCCAATCGGACTACCGGTGGCCGGATCTCCGACTTCCTTTAGGAAATCCAGGTGGCCGAATGCATGGCCGGTCTCGGCTTCCGAGGTGTCACGAAACAGCCCGCCCACATCGGGATAGCCTTCGATATCGGCACGCCGCGCAAAATAGAGATAGCGACGGTTGGCTTGTGATTCGCCCGCAAAGGCTTGCTTGAGATTGTCGTGGCTCTTGGTTCCTTGTAAGCTCTTGCTCATATTCATCCTCCTCGTTATTCGAACAGGTTCAGTCTTGTACGGAGAAGGTCTTTGATTACCTCTGACCGCCGCATAAGATAGCGCAGCCGTCGTGATCGGTTCAAGGGCTTTTCTTCCACACATGTGTTAGACTCCCTTGCACATCTCTGTCGCTCTGTTCGACGAACATATCATGACGACACCTCCTAATCTGCGCATTGCGTCGAGGATCTCCACCCTGGCACTTCTTTTCACGGCACTTTCCGGCTGCGCCCATGATCCATACGAGCCGCAAGCAGCCATCATCAAGGATCATGTGAAGGCATTCTACAGCTATCTTCAGACCGATCAGGTGCAGGCCGCCGTGCATGAAAACCATCGCATCGAAGCCATGGCCGATGAAATGGCGGAAACCGTGAAGAAACAGGCTCGGCTGCACGGGATATCGGGGGTGAAACACGAATTTTCACTTATGAACACCGCCAGGGAAACCGCGGCCCAAAACTGGATCGCGCTGGGCCGATATTTCACCATCACGCAGCAACCAGAGAAAGCCCGTGTCTCCTATCAACGCGTCGTCGATACCTACACCGACCCCGCTGAGATTCGATACCGGGAACAGGCCTCTCGCGCAATCGAAGATTTGCAGATTATGACTCCGGCCTCAGGACGAACAATGCCGTAAGCGGTTGCCATGACGTTCATGGCGCAAATACATCGATAACGATCTCACCCTGATCTTGCCTATGTATGCCCAATTTCTCGTTCTCATACTGATTCTTTCCGCCGGATGCACCCACCGGATCGACGTGAATCCTCTTCCATCCGACCAGGCGACGACGCCGATTCCGAGGGCTCTTCACCTCATCGTTGACACTCCCGCGCTCGAAGGCGCTGATCATAGACCCGGTATTACATTACTGGAATGGCCGCAGGAGAATTTGGATCAGGCAATCCTACAGTATGTCGAACATCGCCACACATTCGATTCGGTCTCGGCGAACCAGGGAAACCTCACGCTGCATATCACCACGAAGTTGGTCCTGATGTCTCGAAAAGGACGTTATCACTATCAGATTCACCTGCATGCGGAGATGCTGGAGGAAGAGCGCCCTGTGAAGACCTATAGTGCCGAAGCCACCGTACCGGGGTCGTTGGCACGCTGGGTGAGCGCGTCAGACCGTGACCCTACGAACGCGGCGATCCAGATGGCCCTGGACGACTTATTCACACAGATTGAACAGGATAGATCACAGTATGTTACTGATCGTGGAGGGAGTGACCAGCCCTAACTCATTGATCGCATCCGTTACCTTGAGGCAACGGATGCGATCCGGGCGAAATTCTTCACTCAGGCACGCTTCGCTTGAGCGGTCTGAATCGTGATGTACTCCGGACAATCAAGCCGTAAGGACTGATCGCCGAACGGAGCATCGAAGAACTGGCAGTGATGCGGCTTATCTCCGCCCTTGTGCTCATTCGGGCGGAAATGCTGACACGACACACACATGCGAGCGATAGGAATCTCTCCCTGCTGCTGAAGAACGCGAATCAGCTTGACCAGAGCGGTGAGAAGACTCACTTGCTCCTGCGGAGACAGTTGCTTGGTCGCGGCCGAAAGAATCTCCGGCCAGCCGCTTTCAACTTTTCCGGCTTTCGCACCGCGAGCGGTGAGATGTACCTTGACGATCCGGTGATCAGCTTCTTTCTGACGCCGACGCACCAACCCTTTTTCGGAAAGCGTCCGTATGACTTCCGACGCCGTCGGCAGCTTGACCGCCAATTCCCGCGCAATAGTCGACACCGTGGCCGCCTGGTCGTGGCATGACCGAAGGTAGGTGAGCACTTGCACCTGCAAGGGGCCAACGCCTTTCCGCCCTTGCCGTCTCCAGGTTCTGCTCTTCATAGCCAATCCGATCTTGGACAGTCCCGTCACTAATCGGTCGGGAAGGGGATCTTGATTCATCTTCGGGGAAGGAGACATGGCATCCTCACATATCGTTGAAGTGATTGAAAAGGACAATAATAATTACGTAGTGTATTGCGCAAATGCCCTTTTCGTCAAGTATACAGGCCATTCATTGCGCTCCACTTCGCGCAATCGAGCCCCCTCACCATGTCCCGGCGCTCACGGATTCTCCCTTTCATTAACTCATTAAGCGCGATTACTGATCGTTACTGAACCGGCGCGCTATGAAAATCAGCTTCCGACATCGCACATGGCTTACGACTCACCGTCTCAACACAATACGCCTACCGAACCACAAGTACGGAGCATGCAGCATGTTGCACCACTCGGGTTGAGACACTGCCGAGCAATGCTCGGCCAAACGCGCCCAAACCTTTGGCGCCTGTGACAATCAAATCCACCTTCTGTCGTTTGGCTTCCTGGAGAATTTCATCGGCAGGCTTTCCCAACTTCATGGCCTCTCCCACCTGAAAACCGGCTTTTGCCACCTTCTCTCCATAACGCTGCACCAACAGTTTCCCTGCCTGACGGAGCTCCGGATACTTCAGAAACGGCATGACATGGATCACCGTCACAAGTACGGGCTCCCGGTCCGGACCGTCAGGAGAGGGATTGACATGACGGAGAAGAAACCGAACAGCCTTGTCCGATTCCGACGAGCCGTCGACGGCCAATAGAATCCGCCTTACAGGCTTGGGAGCCTCTTTCACCACCACCACAGAACAGGGCGCGTGGTGGATCGCATAATTCGACGCGCTACCGAGCATGAACCGGTCAAGCGCATCCAGACCACGTGAGCCGATCGATAAGACATGCACACCCCGCTTCGCATGTTTGATGATCGTCGTGGTGACCCCACCTCGATCCAGGACCACCGTCCCCTTCATGCCCGATGCTTTCAACATCGATTCCGTTTCTTTCTTCGCCGCTTTTGCGTCTTTCTCCAACCGCTTGATCTCCCCTTGGAGATACCGTTCTGTTCCGGCAATAAGGGGCTGGATCATGAACGGCGCGCGCAAGCCTGCGATATCCACGACATGTAACACCCGAAGCGTCGGCTTGACGGTGAACGGCACCTGCGCCGTCCACTCAACAGCCCATCGACCATGCTTCGACCCATCCGTCGCCGCCAGAATCTTCATGTCCTCCATCCTTTCTTCTGTTCGTACCCCGCGTCACACGACGGAGGCAAACCGCTGCTGAAATGCCTCCACGGAGAGTCCGGTCAATGCCGCATACCGGCCAAGAGCCACGGGATCATTCATGTCATTGCCGGTGAGCCGAATCATGTATTGTCTCGCAATCTGGCACGAAGGAGAATCGATCTCCACCATCCTGACCTTGGTTCGCCCGGTCGCAGCATCCACCATACTCTCAAAAGGAATCGGCGTGAACCGGCCGTTCTGGATCGACACCATTGCGGACGTTCCACCGTCGAGGAGATACTGCGCGGCGCAATATCCGAGGTCGCGAGTATACTCGATGTCGTAGGGAATGGGGTCGGCGCATCGAAGCTCATACCCGACGTTCTTTGCCACAATCGGGACGGAAAGCCCCAGCATCGTGAGCTGTTTGTTCACCTCACGCCGCAGAACGTCTCCGACATCGATTTCGCTCAGCCGCAGATGACCATGCGCATCCCGTTCGATATGCTCCAAACCACCGAGATCACGAGGATCAAGAATTTCTATCAAACCTTCGGCCAGAACCGCTACGCCGTCGGATCGCCCCTGTTCCATCCGCTTGATGATAGACCCGACAATGACATCGACCACACGTTGAAGTCTGACCGGCCGATCCTGAAACTCCTCAGGAATCACCGTCAACGTGGCGCCGACCGCTTTCCCGATACCCAATGCCAGATGGCCGGCCTTACGCCCCATCGTCACGACAAGATACCAACGTGTCGTCGTACGGGCGTCCACCATGAGGTTCTTCACAAGATCAACCCCGACATGACGAGCCGTCTGAAACCCGAACGTCGGAATGCCGTACGGAAGATCCAAATCATTATCGATGGTCTTGGGAACATGCACGACCTGGATACGACCGGCCGCCCGCTCCTCAAGCTTCATGGCCGAGAATGCCGTATCGTCTCCCCCGATGGTCACCAGACGTGTGACGCCCAGCCTGGACAACGCAGACACGACATTATCGAGATGCTCAGCCTGCTTTGTCGGATTCGCACGTGACGTGCCAAGATACGACCCTCCTCGAAAATGAATCCGGCTCACGTCCTCGATCGACAGCGGCCGAACTTGCCCCGTGCCGCCTTCCATCAACCATTTGAATCCGTCGAGCACGCCGACGACATCATAGCCCCCGAGAATGCCGCGGATCGTTGCAGCGCCGATGACACTGTTGATACCAGGCGCCGGCCCCCCTCCGACCAAAATACCCATGATCGTTCGCTCCGATACCATCGTCACCTCTCCTTAGATTGTGGAACCCACTGCGCATTCCTCCATGACCCTCTAACCGTGGATTCCTGTGAAGGCGGGTCATACGGGCAGCAAGGATTGGCCTCAACGATATCGGCCGTTCACTCCGGTACCTCATCCAGACCGACATGCGCGCGAAGACAATTGTAATCGAACACAGACCGCCCCATACGCGAAAAGCCTGGGTCATGCACGGCCATTTCATCAATCAGGGCTCCGACCTTCCCGCGCATCGACGGCATTGCGGCCGCATGACGAGGCGTTTGCCCGCCAAGCACAAGATGAGGCTGGTCCGACCATTCCAAATAGGCATTCTCCAAGAAACGGTTGAGAAGCATGCGGTCTTCTTCTTCCGACACCACCACGGTCAACGGTACGGCTGACGTCAATTCAGCGACGGACAACTGCCGGATCGGCAGCTCAAGCGTCTCTCCCCGGAAATGCAGCGAAAAACCCAGCGCACTCGCAAGCTCATGCTTGATCCTGTCCAGTCGCTCCGGACTATCACATTCCACGATCAGCTGGCTCGAGGTCAGCGTCAACCGTGCCACGACCTCCCCGACCGATCCCTCTCCCGTCCGTTGAATCCACACATGCGCAGGAGAAAGTCCTGGGCCGGTGCGTCCGTCTTCTGTCCGGTCATCCTGTTGCTCCGGCTCTAACATCCTCATATCCGACAGCCGATTTGCAAACAATCCCTGTTCATGGTGATCGTACAATGCTACCGCATAGAGATACGGTTGACCGTCGGAGCGGCGATAGCGAATATGTACGACGGCATCAACCAACGCATCCAAACGCAACTGCGCAAAGGCCCAGAGCAGCATGTACCCGAATCGCTTTGTAAATTCCCTCCACTCTCCCAGAGAAAAAGACCCGGAATTGATCTCCATTTCACGTCGCCATTCGGCACACATCTCCAACACCGCCTTCGCATCTGCTCGCGACAAGAGCAATCCTCCCCCGCTCCATACGGCGTCGCCGAAAGCCTCAACGTCCGAAGTCCGAATGACGCGGGTAAGCACCACATAATCGGGTGGGAACTGTTTGGCAAATTCACCGCCGGGTACGATATAGGTGGCTCGGTCACCGAGCGATTGCAACGTCATCGTATCACCGGGCTCGGACTGGGAGACCGGTTCCAGCAGATCCATAGAGGAATGTTTCAACGGATCAAGCCAGTCCCTCTCCTCGTTCGGAATATGCTCCGTAATGATGTCCCGCAGCTGTTCAATAAGAGTCAATTGCCCGTCTTCCGGATAGAAGTCACAGAGCAAAAAGAGGCCGGCGAGCTCCAGCTCTTGCGTAAGCGGTGCGACGATTTTCCCCGTACCGCCTGCTATATAGGGCTTGAGCGCCTGTGCAAGCGCCCTCTCCCGCTGGAAGGCAAAACCTGGGGCCAACGATAATGATTCAAGCCGCGTAAGCACCGCCGCCAGTGATGGCGGAGGAGGGGCAAAAAATCCCGATTCTTGTTTACTCGCGAGCTTCATGGATTTCTTCCATGACAATTTCTTCCGCATCAAGCCAATCCTGGAGATCGTTCCCGTCTTGGCGACCACGCTGTTCCCACAATTCGTAGGCTTTGTACGCGATTCTATCCCACATCCCGTCCGGCAATTCGATCGGTTGTGTTGACCTGCCAACAGCGGGGGAAAACCGCCCCTTTCTCGCGCCTGGTTTCTTGACTTTCACATCCATGACGGACTCCTCGGTTGAGATTCACTGCTTGGGGGATGGGGCTTCGAGCACACGGCGATGGCCGGATTTAAACTTCGGGTTCCGCACCGTCAGAACCGGGCAGCGGGAATTCCTGAGGACAAACTCTGCGACACTGCCATACAAGGCATGGGACAGGCCACGGCGCCCATGGGTCCCCATGACGATCATATCGGCCGACGAGGTCTTGGCCGCCTCAAGAATGGAATCGTTGGGTAACCCTCCGCGAAGGACATAGTCCGATGATACATTCGCGTTTTTCAACGCCGCGACGACGCCGGCGAGACGCTCGGCGGCCGCTTCTTTTTTGCGTTCTCTCGATCCGGGAATCGTGAGCGTGAAGTCCAACCCGTATGAAACCGGCTCCAACACATGGAGCAACGTGAGGGAGGCCTTGGCCCGCCGAGCCACAACCGCCGCATACTCCAGCGCATCGAGCGAGCAATCCGAAAAATCCACCGGGACCAGAATTCGATCGAGCGCTGCCGGACGAGGCCCACTCCCAACCTGGCCCCCTTTCGACCATTCATCTCGCACCACCAGTACAGGGCATGGAGACGCGCGAATCACACGCTCAGCCGTACTTCCTAACAGAACATGTTTGAGACCGGTCTTTCCGAGAGTCCCGACAACCACGAGATCCACATCATGAGCTTCGGCCGCGCCGAGCACCTCTTGGCTGGGAATCCCCGTCGCGATTTGAGTCTGAACCGAAATCCCTCGACCCTCGGCCCGGACTTTTAATTCGGCCAACGTCCGAGTTGCCGACTTCATCATCTCCGTCAAATATAAGCGGTTCACCGGATATTCCGGGTTAAGCCCCGGAGCAAACTCCAGTACATTCACCACTGTCAGGTCGGCTCCCCATAGTTCCGCCATCATCGATGCATAGACTTCTGCTCCCTCTGCTTCAGGAGAGCAATCCGTTGCCAGCAAAATACGTTCGATATTCATATCCCAACCACGTGAAAAAGGCCTGTATACGCCGCACTCCCTGCATGAACGAAGACCGCATCCTGCTTCAGCACTTTTATACGGCTTCCGTGCTTAAGATCAGCAATTCCCCGCTCATCGTCGAATGAATCGAACACCGAAACTCATGCCGTCCGGGGCGAGACATGTCGAACCGCACGATCGCCTCGCGCTTCGGGTCGAGAAACACACCCCCTATGCCGCGGCCATAGACAATGACTCCATCTCTTTCGATTTGAGCATGGAGTCCCTCGAACATCGTCGAACTGAAATCGTGCCGCTCGGCGTCCTCGTTCCTCACCTTGATCACTGTCGGCACACCGAGGCGCAGAGGACCCTGCTTCGTCACGAACTTGAAATCCTTGATCGTGACTTCGACCACCTGTTCCGATTGCGCAAAACCAAGACTACTACCTCCCCAACCCACAACTCCTGCCAAACCCATCATCAGGCCGAAGCACAATACCCACGATCGTCTACATGACTTGGACATCATTTTCCCCCTTCTCTTACCCCGATTTTCGTTTCCCGGCAACCACAGACAAGGGCACGGTCAGCACAGGACATCCGGCAGTACGTACAACCTTTTCCGCCGTGCTGCCAAAAAAGATCTTGTCCACACTGCCGGAGCGCCCACCGTAACTGCCCATGACAACAAGATCTACCTTATCCATACGGGCAATCTTGGCAATTTCAACGAATGGTGAGCCTTCTACGATTATCCGTTTGAGCGCCACCCCCTTTGCCTGTTCCGACTCCTCCAACCTCCTCACGTTTACCCGAGCATGATGGCGCAATCGACGTCGTTGCGCCGCAGCCTCGGAGGGAACGGCCAACAGGCCCAATCGATTGAACGCGGCAAGCGCACCGGTATCAATCACATGTACGACCGTCATGCTCCCCTTGCACAAACGCGCCATTTGGCACGCGACCCGAAATGCCTCATCTGAACAGGGGGAAAAATCAACCGGAACCAGGATTCTCTGAAAAAGATTCGTTTCTGACTTCATACACAACCCTCCTCATCAGAAAATGAGCAAGGGCGGTGCCACTTGGCACACTAAAGTACCTTATCCTCCACCGCAGCACGAGAGGGGAAATCCTCAGAGGATTTGAGCTCCTCCCTCAGACCATATGATTTCCGCCATAGACAGGTCTCCTCCTTAAAGGGGCCCCTTGCTACAGTGGGCACATTGACACTGTAGCAGAAAGCAACAGGAGACGTGAAACGTGAGAAGTGAAGGATGAGTGGGGGAAGGGGAATTTGTGAGAAAATACCTTTTCCTCTTCGCTCCTTACCCCTCACCCCTTACTCCTCACAACATGATCTATAGACGGCACTAGACTTGCTGATTTAACGATGGAGAAATGTTGCATATGATAATGTCTTCTTCATTCTGACTCAGGAGTGAGGTGCGCCATGTGCAATCCGACGATTCCCTATATGGACGATAGAGCGTGATGGGCATGAAACTCCTGCTCGCAATCGATGGATCCGACGAATCGTATGAAGCAATCCGGGCGCTGCCATACATACAGTGCTCGGAGGCCGTGCACATTGTCCACGTTTTGGATGTGCCGACGCCGCCTTACCCGATGATGGTACCGGAAGTCTCTCAGGAACTCTACGCGACGGTTGCGCGCAACATGCGGGAAGACGGCGCGCGTTTACTGAAACAGATCGTCGCACGTCTCCCAATGGGAATCGGGCCGGTTACCACACATCTACCGACCGGATCACCGGCGGATCAAATCGTCATGCTGGCCGAACAACAGAACATTGATCTCATCCTGCTCGGCACCCGAGGCTTCGGGCCAATCAAAGAACGGCTGCTCGGTAGTGTCGCCCATCGTATTCTGACCTATGCCCCTGGCGCCAAACTGATTTTCCCCGGACCCTTGAAAGCCTTGGAGCGTATTCTCCTCCCCTTGCAGGGAACCACCGATACGGACCAGGCCCTGCATTTTCTTCAACAGAAACCGTTTCGAGAGCCACCCACAATTACACTGTTTACGGTCCTGCCTCATACCAAGCCGCCGTGGCCGGTGGATGCGGCTTCAACCGAACAGATGGAGATCCATGCGCTCCGTCACGCCCAAGACTTCCTCAACGACACCGCCGCCAAACTTCATGCTCTGGGCTATCGAACCCGCATCACTACGGCATTTGGTACTCCGGTTGAAGAAATTTTGGAAACCGCCAGGTCCTGGAATCCCGATCTCATCCTCATCGGCTCCCGTGGGCGTCATGGCATCACACGCATGGTACTCGGCAGCGTCTCCCATGCCCTGCTGCATCAAGGAAGGTATCCACTGATGGTCTTTGAGTAGGAGAAACCGCTGATGCCTATGTACGACTACACCTGCCTGGATTGCGGGAAGGAATCACTGATCGTCGTGACACTGAAAGAACACGAACGAGGAGAGGTCGCATGTCCGGCATGCGGAAGCAACAAACTGCAACAACACTTCAGCCCGTTTATCGCCCACACCAGCAAGAAAAGTTAGGAGGATGACCGCCGTGCGTCACATTGCCAAAACATCCATTCCTGTCGGCCTCTTTCTCCTGCTCATCCTCGGCGGGATCGCGACCCCGTCATCCTATGCTCAGGAATACCCATTCGATCTGGAACGAGGGAAAGCGGTCTACACCCGTCTGTGTCTGTCTTGCCATGGGAGCCACGGCTACGGGGACGGTCCGGAAGCCGGCTCATTGGTGGTTGCGCCGGCGAACTTCCATCGAGTCCGATCGTTCCTGAAGTCAGATGAAGAACTGCTGCGCACAATCGAACATGGCGTCGTCTTCAGCCCGATGCACTCCTGGCGAGGACAATTGTCCGATGAAGAAATACAAGATGTACTGGCCTACGTTCGTATCCTCTCCCAACAAGGCTCGTGAGAAATCCATCACTGTTCTGTAAGCACCCCTTCCACGAAAAGACTCCATGCTCTATTCTCATTGTTCCATTGAACATTCGCCATGATGAGGCATAGTAGTCCCTTGTGAGAGACACGATCACAACCCGTACTCATCGGACAGATACCAGGCGGATGGAGAGTCTGACGCCTCATGATGCCTTGATCATTACGGATATCCAGAATGATTTTCTTCCTGGCGGCGAGATGGGTATCAGCGACGGCCAGGAGATACTCCCTATTCTGCTGGCGTACATCGAGAGATTTCACACCCACCATCTCTCTATTTTCCTGACGCGTGACTGGCATCCTCCGACCCATTGCTCATTTCGCAACCAAGGAGGACCCTGGCCGACTCACTGCGTCGTCGGCACATCCGGCTCGTTGCCGCCATCGAACTTTGACGTACCGGCATCGGCTGTGATCATCTATAAAGCGATCGACCCTGACCGGGAAGCCTACTCCGCCTTCCAACACACAGACTTGAACCGCCATCTGCATGCGCTCGGCATCCGCCGTCTGTTTATCGGAGGTTTGGCCACAGACTATTGCGTCTTGAATACGGTCAAGGATGCCTTGGCACTGGGGTATACCGTGTATCTTCTGGTCGACGGAATCAAATCCGTCGACAGACAGCCGAATGACGGGCATCTGGCGACACAAACGATGTTTGACCTCGGTGCCTTGCCTTTCCGATTGGAGATGCTCGCCGCATGAATCCTTCGCGCAGTGCGCTTCTGACCGATCTCTATGAGCTCACCATGGCTCAGGCCTATCAAGAACAGGGCATGGACGAGCCCGCAGTGTTCGAATTTTGTGTTCGCACGCTGCCGCCTCATCGAAACTTTCTCATCGCGGCTGGGCTTGAACAGGTTCTGCACTTTCTTTCCGACCTACGATTCACACAAGAAGAATTGAACTGGCTCGATCAGACCGGTCTGTTCAAGCCGAAACTCCTTCGATACCTCGAGGCGCTCCGGTTTACCGGAACAGTGGCGGCTATGCCTGAGGGGACGATCTTCTTTCCCCACGAACCGATTCTTCGCATCGTCGCGCCGCTCCCGGTCGCCCAGCTTGTTGAGAGCCGAGTTATCAATCTCTTGAACTTCCAAACGATGGTTGCCTCGAAAGCCGCGCGTTCGGTATTGGTGTCCGAGGGAAAACCGCTCATTGATTTCGGACTACGTCGAGCCCACGGCGCCGAGGCGGGCCTCCTCGCCGCACGGGCCAGTTATCTAGCCGGATTTTCCGGCAGCGCCACCGTCCTCGCCGGAATGGCCTACGGCATTCCCGTCTACGGCACCATGGCCCATTCGTTCGTTCAAGCCCACCGGAGCGAGGCACAGGCCTTTGAGCATTTTGCTCGAGCGTACCCGAACAACGTCATTTTCCTGATCGACACCTACGACACAGAAAGGGCCGCTAGAACGGTCACATCGTTGGCCCCGTCGCTGAGAGCCGACGGGATTACCGTAAAAGGCGTACGCTTAGACAGTGGTGATCTGGCCGATCATGCCCGACGAGTCCGCACGATTTTGGATGAAGGCGGACTGCCCCACACACAAATTCTGGCAAGCGGTAATCTCGACGAATACCGCGTGAAAGATCTGCTCGACAGCCGCGCCCCCGTCGACGGCTTTGCCGTCGGCACAGCCATGACGACCTCGTCCGATGCGCCTTCGCTGGACAGCACCTACAAACTTCAAGACTATGCTGGTCGTCCGTGCCGCAAACGATCGGAGG
>JAOUPN010000323.1 GCA_029879905.1 Nitrospira sp.
CCACCATCGCTTCTGCAATCACGGGATGTGCGAAACGGATAACCGGAACCGTATCTGCCGAAACCCAGTCCTGGGTAAATTTCTCAATATGCGGAGCCCACACGGCCCCTTCTTGCGCCATTAGTTTCTCATCGACCGATGTCAGGACTGCCGTCTTTTCGTGGAAGGCAATACCCAGGCCCATGCCTACGATGACCAGCAGCAAAACAACAGAGATCACGCGTGTCGATGAGCCCAGGGATTTCAGACGGGCGAACAGGGAACTTCCAAAGGATGCTTTGGCGGGAAGATTCATGATGGGTTTCCTTTTGGATGACTGTTAAGGCCAGGCATTTATATCTTGACTCTCCTGACCAGCCTATCCAGCACACACCGTGACACCCGCCCGAAAGACTGAAAGAAGTGTACCTCATTACAACGAGAAGACAAGGAAGTGCTCAAGCCGGTCTTCTAGACCGGCCTACAGTGGGGAGCTTTAGTTAGGAAGGTCTGATTTGTTCTTCACGTGCGCTATGCTAAGGGTAGCGTAGCACCGAACGGGAGGCACACATCATGCAGGAGTCATTTGCCGAGGTCACTTTTGAAACGAAACCCGATAAGGATCAGAGCACAACTCCTGAGCGAACTATTCCTTTTCGGCTATCCATGAGTCTCCGCGGTCAATCGCCTTTTGACCGAGGCACCACCTGCCCCCTATTCTCCTCGCCACCTCTTTTTCTCAGACTCAAGAAAAGTGAACCGATGTCGACGAATCACATGAATCAACTCAGGGGCGGCTGCGCATCGGTGCCGATGTCCCCTGGAGCGCTTTGTTGGGCACTCTCCATAACTGTGTTTATTCTTACCACTACAGTCCCGGCGATAAAATCATGTATGGCGCGTCTCTTGTCATTTGTGAGCATGGTCAGGAGTTCTGCTAAGAACCAAAAACCAGGCAGCGCCATCAAGAGCCAACTTGCCTTGATATTTTCAAATGCCTGTCCATTCATAATCGCTTTCGGCTCAATCTCGCCCGACATAATGCCAACGATCTCATATGCCAATAACCCAAGGCTAACGATAAGGGGTATACCTTCACGCAACCACGCTTGCCAGAGTGAAATGCTTCCTTCAGTACGGAAGTCTACTACACGCACCTTCGTTGCCATTTTCCCTACTGTCTGCCCGTAGCGAGCATGCATCTGTGCGGAGTAACAAAGCCAAATGCCGCTTTGCGCGACAATCACGAGCGCAGCTAGATACCGTGGAACTTCGAATGACAATATGACTACAGATACGAAACCAATGGGCCACAAGACACTCGAGTCAATAAAACCGGTCCAGAAGCGGGGAGCGAATGTTGAGTATTTTTGTGAAAGAGGCACTGCTCTATCTCGGTAGTACCACCAAATGAACAAAGCAATGATGCCAGTCCATAACAAGTTCGTAAACTGCTCGACAATTTCGCTGTTCATTATTGATTCGCCCAACGATCTGGTTCAGGCTGTCGGCATACCTACCCCGACATCGTCTGAAACCTCTTGCTGGGCGTCTTTGACGACGACGGTGCCGGCAATGAAATCGTGAATGGCGCGGCGCTTTTTGTTCGTTAACATCACCAGAAACTCTCCCCAGACCCAAACTTCTAGCGCTATGACTACATGGTTATACCAACTGGGGAATGCCCCTGCCATCACCTCACTCCGTTCGGTAAAAGTCGTTGCAGCAAAGTATTCGGCATCGGTCAGACTGAGCACTGCCATAATTCCGGCTATTGAACAACCAACACCCATCACCCATTCAGGTAGATAGCGCAGTAACGCTTCGCGATACGTTGCTGGGTTACCTCCTACCTTGACGATCCGCAGCTTCATGAGACGTTTCCCGGGTGTGCCTCCGAAACGCCGCACGAGATATACTCCATACCAGAGGCCAAAAAGCGAGCTCGGCAGAAAGTAGTACACGTCAAAAAGACGGAAGTGCGCTTCCCCCCACCAAACTACAGCGATGAGCGGACTCATGATCAATACATCGAGCAACAGTGCCGCAAAGCGTGGCCAGAATCCTGCGTACTCCACACACACCCCCTTCGAGATGGTCTGCTGATGTTGTGCCGTCACTCGGCACGCTATTCTGAGCTGCCCCTATCTCTCTCACTTTTCATCGCAGAACTTTAAACCATACGATTAGATTCTTCGCCTGGCACTTTACCCTCGAATAGTTCGAGAAACGCTTTCCCTTATGCGGCGATCAAGATTCTATCTATGCCTACCTGGTAGGTCTCCTGCAGACCATGCTGAAGTATAGCGCGGTTACTAAGGCAGGCAATTTGCCTGGGCAATCCGGAGCTTGTCCAATGGTCCGTCCAGTCGGCCAGGCAGGGTCCTTGGATCATCCGAATATCACAGCGGTCTTTGTGCGAATGGGTAGCGAACGAATGCCGGAAGGTATGGCAACTGATTGGGGTTGCGCCCAAGCCTTACGAGCAGCCTCTTTGACGGCCTTCTGAATGAGGTGATCAGGAAATAAAGGGATCGGGAGTCGGGAGTCGTTTCTCAGGAGCCCTTTGGCCGTCCTTGCGGCTGTAGCGTCGAGTCCATCCCAAAACGCTTCGCGATTCGCCGCACCCACCTCTCCTCCCCAAAGGGCCTCCCTCGCTGCACGCTGGTGCGCAGGGCCTCCAGTTCGGATGGACTGTGGGGACGATTGACCCACCGGACCCAGTCCCGCGGCTGATCCACGGGCCAGGCACTCAGCCACCCCGCACGCTGCGGGTCCTTGTGCATCCGACGCCAGAGGCTCCCCCACTGCCAAGCCTCGGCTCGCGTGACCAGATTGGCCCGCAAGGCATTGCGTTCGATGTAGCGGGCCACCGTAACAAAATGCTCATCCGTCTGCACCGGAAACGATTTGAAACGCCCTTGATAAACCGGTCCCGTACCAGCAGTATGATGATGGGCATGCCACCGTTGGGTATGCGTGACCGTGATCCACCGCAGCACGTCTGACAGTTCACCATCCTGCCGTGGCCACAGTAACAGATGCCAATGATTCGGCATCACGCAATAGCTGTCGATTCGCAGGCGAGTCGTGGCGACGGCTTCGGCTAAGATCTCTTCAAAGGCAGCGTAATCCGCCGGTGTGTCAAACAGAGGCAGCCGTCCCACGCGCCGGTTCAGCACATGGTAGGCCAACCCTCCCATAGCAAGACGTGGGCGACGTGGCATAGCCCCTCTTTTAGCGGAGTTGACTCCTTCACGTCACGAAATGACTCCCGACCCCTTTCTCATCCTCTGGTGTCTACAAAACCAGGGCTAGCTCAGCCTGACCCCATTTATGACTCCTAGGATTTATGGCCCACATTCAATGACCTCAAAATAAAAATACTCTATTTCTTTTTGTATTTTATTAACGTATGGAATAACAGTAAGCCTATATTTACTTGGAGCAAATTCTTCCCTGTCTGTCATGTTCCATATTTTTGTAATAGTGCCATGCTTACCAACTTTGATATGTTGGTTACCATCTTTCTCAGGATCGTTTGAAGTTATATCTAGATGAAAAGGATTCCAGATTGCATCCATCTCTGGTCTTGTGTCGGATTGCTCAACTCCAATCTTTACAAATAACAACTCGTTACTTGGGTTAGTTATCTCTAAGTAAACAGATTTATCAGTTGAACAAATAGGCTTATCTGGAAAATTAATTCCAACATTTTGAGCAAACACATTTGTTGAGCAGAAAATTATACTTACCAGTATAAAAGTTTTCATCCTGCGCCTAACTACTGTCTTTCCCCAATTCCGTGGACACCTGGGTACACAACGGCCGTCCTTGCTTCGAACTCGGCTGGGGAGCGATAGCCGAGGGTGGAGTGTCGGCGCTGCCAATTACAGAACACCTCAATATACACGAAGATGTTCTGTCTCAATTCATCTCGCATAGCATAGTGCCGATGGTAGACGAGAGAGGTGGCTCCGGTTGTTTGGACAGTCTCTGCCCATTCATAAGTGGCGCCTGGTGGATGGCTGACTACCCAACGGGCTGCCGTGTCATCAGATGGTCATTATAGACCTAACTAGGCGTCTGGCCAGCAAGCGTGAAGAAATGGAGGGGGAGGGCAATTTCTGAGCAAGCCATTTCTTTTGGCTGTCCTTGCGCCTCCTCGCTCAATCGCCTTTTGACTGAGGCACCTCTCTTGTCTTAAAAAACTTGTACTCTGCCCCCTATTCTCGATTCACCTGACACTGTGAA
>JAOUPN010000324.1 GCA_029879905.1 Nitrospira sp.
TCGACCAGCTACTTGCCCGCATGCAGACACCACAAGCCCGAAGAGGTGTAGAAGCCGCCTTCAGTGCCTCCCCTGACAAACTGGGCCGTGCGGCAGTCTCAGAGGCCAAACAACAGCATGCGACGGCCCGTAAACGGACCCGACGTGCGAGGGGCTCCGCACGGACATGACTGATTCCAAACATCCCCGCATTTATGTGTTAGCCGGTGTCAACGGAGCAGGCAAAAGTAGTGTCGGTGGCGCGGCCGTCCGTCAGCATGGCGGAGAGTATTTCAACCCCGACGAAGCAGCCCGCGTGATCAGGACCACAGCCTCGTCCCTGACACAGAAAGCCGCGAATAGTGCTGCCTGGCACCAAGGAGTACGGCTTCTGAAACGGGCGATTACGAAGAGGCAGGATTTTGTTTTCGAAAGCACGCTCGGCGGACACACCATCACCAGTCTCTTGATCCAAGCGGCCCAACACGGCATCGAATTGCACATCTGGTACGTGGGTCTGTCCAGCCTGACCTTGCATATCAACCGAGTGCATGCCCGAGTCAGCCGGGGCGGACACGATATCCCTGAACGCGACATCCGCCGTCGCTATGTACAGAGCCGCCTCAACCTCATCATCTTACTCCCGCACCTCACCACCCTGCATGTCTACGACAACAGCACGGAAGCAGACCCGACGGCCGGACGATCACCACAATTGAAACCCGTACTGCATCTGGAACGGGGACGCGTTCTCGGCCCACCGGACCTGGCGGCCACACCGCACTGGGCTAAACCGATCGTTGCAGCGGCGCTCACGCTTCACCAGTCATAACTATTCACGAACACATTTCATACCTCAATACGTGCTCAACCCTGGGCGTCCGGCCAATCAGTCAGATAGCCATACCTGGCACTCTGATCTGCTTCAGGAACTTGACGTCATCCCCACTACATTTCACCTTCGCCTACGGGCTCCCCTGATGCGTACACGACGAAAGACTTCGCCTCAGGATTGAAGGTCACCCATACAGGCGCCTCATTGCGGAGCATGTCGATGTAGTACGGATATCGATCGACAGTCTCGTAGGCGACCCCAGTCGTTCCACTGTACGTGTTACTTGGAAGCGCGTCACCGGGTTTCTTGTACAGAATATAGAGCCTATTGCCTCCCTCGCAGTAGATATTGATGCGACCCTCGCTTGCACCGTTCGGATACAGAAATGCCGCATAGGTCAAACTTCGCTTTACAAAAGCAGCCATGTGAATGCCCTCCTTCATTCCGGAAAACAGTTTTACTGTGGTGGAGCCCCATGGCTTCCCAACCGTGATCCTTATTGAGTCTTCAGCGATACCTCGCCGAGCCTACTCCGCCGGAGCCATTGATAGATGATGAAGGCTGAACGCATAGTTGGGACCGTTACCGGCAGAGTGAGCCATGACACACATGCACACTCTCCTGCGTTTGAGACGAACATCCCCACCACAACTTCTTGTCCTGCGGAAACCGGATCTTCTGCATAACCTGTTATGCACATTCCGTGCACATAGGCACTTCACCATTGCAATGACATCACATCCGTTCAAATACGTATAATTCCTACATGCGAACGATGATTGCCTAACAATGATGGACTCTCTATTGGGTGAATATGGGGCATCGGCATCGGATACGTTGGGGCGAGATGGGACTGAATACGAAGACCGTCAGAAATCAAGTGGGCTCGTCGATGAAGGGCGATACTAACGATGTTTCTTCTGAGGGCTTCATGCAAGCCTCAATCGGCAACTCGCCGGTTTCGAACGTTCGTGTCATTTGTGTTTGTCCAATAGCCTGGGGAAACTACTATCTTTTTACTGGCCGATGAAGTGTGTCATATTATCCCGCTCAGGAACGTGCTCTTGGAGGATCAGCGTCCAGGAAGTGTTCCCGTCACTCTGATCAGGACTTTTCATACGACAAGCAGGAGGCTTGAAGTTTCATGACCGTTTTGAACTTTGTGTCATGCCGTTGAAAGATGTCACCGAGATCCGTGGGCTCAGCCAGAAGGAGGAATCATGTTGTCCAAATATTTCCGATACGCATCGTTTACAGGAATTGTGGGTATCTTTACCTTGACTCTATCGCTAAGCATGCTTCCTCCTCATGTGCATGCCTCAGGTGATGATGACGTTGCCGCACTTGTTGTCGATAATGGTCAACCGATTTCTGTTCCGGAGCCGAGCACAGTCCTGCTTCTTGGGCTGGGAATTGCCGGCCTGGCATTTTGGCGTACACAATCTCGTTGCAATTGATTACGTTCCCTTTTGCGCCACTACAGGGCACTTCTCTTTTTGGAACTCACATAGACCGACGGCTCATCCGGCGAAACGACTCTTCCCTGGGCCGCCGGAATGCCTACGAGCGCCCTCTCATACCAAACCGCAATTCGTGCGTACCGGCGGCTAAACAAAGCGTGCTCGACTCGGAACAAACCGAACTTCGTTCGACCCTGAGCGCTCGCAATTGGCGCGACGGGATACGCACCGCATATGCAGAGCCTCTACCATTGCTCTTGGCGACGGGATAACACCCTCACGTATTTTAACCGTCTTTCCCCGTCCGATAGCCTCTCCCCATTGACGCCGCCGGATGCACGACACAAGACTTGCCCCCAACCATCACATTCCGTGCCTTTACCTTGATGATTCGTCTGCTAGACTTTTTGAGAGGCCGCACGTGTAGGCGGCGGTAACCGGCGGACTTGATTATCCTATGCAACCACAACCCTCTCGCGCGCCGGCTGCACCGTCGCCTCCGCACCCCATGAGTCCTCCTCTGTGGGATACCGACCTTATTATACAAATTCAATCACTCTATGACCGCGGGCTGTTTGTTCAAGCTCTCAGAGCAGGAACCTCCCTTGGTCCGTTACAGGGCTGGCGAGGCACAGAGACCCGTATCCTAGCTGCTCGGCTGGCCTCTCAGTTATCCGCTCATCGCCTTGGCGAGTCTATGATGCTGCGACTCTGGAGAACGGATCAATCGACACCTGCGGCGATCTACTATAGCGCGCGTGCCCTCTTCTACCGACGCGGCGTACTAGCGGCTTTGGATCGTCTGCAAGAAAGCCGTCTCCTCGACACTGAGTCTCCCGTGCAGTGGAAAGCCACCGCCTTTGCCGCGCATCTGTATGCCCGCTACCGGGACTTTGAGCGTGCCGAACAGCTCATCACGGTTGCCCTCGATCACAGTGACATCGCATGGTTATGGACTGAACGCGCGCTTATTTACGAAATGGAAGATCGTTATGAGGATGCGCTGGCCGCCGCCCGCCAGGCATTTAAACGAAACGCGACCATGCCGGCCACCGTGCTGCGCTTGGCACATACGCTTGCACTCGTTGAGCGAGACCATGAAGCGATCGAGACACTCCGCAATGCTCTAGGCACGGTGGAGAGCCCCGGTATCGCCTCCTACTTGGCGGACCTTGAGATCGAACATGGGCAGTATGATCAAGCGCTCGACACGCTTGCATGTTTTGACCGATTGGCGGTCCTCAAGGATAAGACCACGACTGCGTGGCTTGCAGGTCGGCGTTGCGATGTCTACAGCCTGATCGGGAATACCCAAGCTGCGCTCTTGCACGGGCGGACAGTCGATACCCCGTTCTACAAAGAAGTGGTCGGAAAGCTGGAGGGCGCAGGATCACACATTCGTCGAGTGCTCCTGCCGGTCGGTTTCGTCCGGCAACATCATATGACTTGTGCGCCTGCCACACTGTCTGCACTGAGCCGATACTGGAATCTCCCTGCCGACCATCTGGATCTGGCCGAAGCCATTTGTTATGACGGAACGTCCCATCACAGCGAGCGTCAATGGGCGCTCGCCCATGGATGGTATCCACGGGAATTCACGGTGACATGGAAGTCGGCCCGGGCGCTGCTGGATGCCGGCATTCCCTTCACGCTCACGACGCCGTTCCCGGGAGGATCGCATTTACAGGCTGTAATCGGCTATGACGACGGGCGCGGTGTGCTGTTCATCCGCGACCCCTACGATCGCATCTTCGGGGAATTTGCGGAGGAGACATTTTTTCAGTCCCATCGTGCGACGGGGCCTCGCGGCATGGCTATGGTGCCGATCGGGGAGCGGGCGCGTCTTGATGCCATCCTGCTTCCCGACGCCGAACTTCGGGATCTCGACCATGACGTCCAACATGCGCTCAGCCTTCACGATCGATCCAGAGCCGCTGCCTGTTGCGACGAACTTTC
>JAOUPN010000067.1 GCA_029879905.1 Nitrospira sp.
CACGGTCGCTAGTCCACATAGACTGACGTGAGCATGGTTTGCGTCGATTCGTTCCCGGCTACGTCGTAGGAGGCCACGGTTACCCCGTAGACCGTCTTCCGCCGCACGCTCATCACCAACATCATCGACGTTGTTCCACGCTTGACAATGACCACGCGAGACGGCTTCTTATCCATTAGACCCCATCGAACCTTGTACCCGGCTAGATCTTGACCATATACCGGCTCCCACTTCAACAGAATCGTGACTCTCATACAGCCCTCCTATGGCCTCGCTCGTTCCATTCCTACACTATCCCAAGTGATCCGTCGGTCATCGCCCTTCACCACGGCCATACACCGGCCAACAATGTTCGAACCATGAAAGATGTAGCCATTTGCTGCAAGCAGATCGACCTTCACCTTCCTCGCCGTCTCTTCTCCGTAGACCTTTCGCGTAGCAAACAGGACAGCCCTCTCCCGTTCGATAGACGAAGACCAGTCGCTCCAAGCGTGACAAACGATTGATGCACCTTCCGCCATGAGCCCATACCAACTCGCTGCTGGTCTGACATCTGCGGTGTGAAAGACTCGCTCCCACTCCTCCGCAAGGCGCTGATCAAGTACGGCTCGTGCCGCTGGGTCCAGAGGAGAAGCCTCCACATCGTCCACGATGACTGTCTCGAGCCGCTGATAGCACACGGCTAGCGGATTGCCGTTCTGATAATCCTCTTGCCCGGTCGGTCGATGCCACGCCGGGAAGGTTTCAGTCTCTGCAAGTTCAACCGACGTGCCACTGTGCGAGCTGCGCACGGACGTCAATACGCCAGACCATGGTAAATACCAATGAGTTTCCTCAATCTCAAGATTGGCAGGACTCACGCCGTCCCCTCCTGTGGGTTCACCAAACTCAATTCTAGGCCATGCTCAGTCGAATTGTACTCGATCTGCCGTCCGTTTGTGCGCATCAACTCCGCGTAGCTCACCCGAATCACTCCATGATGCTTGAGCAACAGCGCGACCATGATGTTGATCCACGCTTGCGGCTTGAGTGTCCCATCGGCTTCTAAGGGAGATTCATCACTACCGGACTGCATAACTTCCCGCCCTCCTCATAGCCTTCATTCGATCCGTCTTCACCGGTGGAGGAGGCGTATGGAGATACAGCCGTGCCAATCCATGCCCAATCGCTTCACCGACGCTGGTGAGGGGATGAAACTTCCTTGCCTCCGTCTTCGACACTTGCCCCGATTGATCTTGCCTGAACGCATATCCTCCACTTAACGCCAGGTGAATCCACGGCTCACGTTCGCCAGGAGTCGGCGCCGGGTTCACTTTCAACCGTCCGGTCTGCCTGAGTAACCCCTTGATCGCATTCAGCCTGGTAAAGAAGTCGGGCTCGCCTGGCTCCGGTGAGGCTTGGAGGAGTCGAACGAGTACTTGATCCATGTGATGCTCGGTCTGATCGCTCAGCTTGCTCAACGGCGGATGGTTCGTAATGTCTCGCCAGTCCGTACAGCCTCGGTAGTCTGCCGCCATAGTCGGAATCACCCTGGTCTGGATCAAGTCCTCTAACCCGCTATTCTGCTCTCCCAACAGGCAATCGAGCAAGACGATCCCCTCTTTCGAGAGGATCTGCCCAATGACACAACAGGGGTACATCCCTTGAAACCAGAACCGGAACGAGCGAATCCCTTGCACTGGCTCCATTGCATGCTGGGCCAGGTGGTACTGCGTATGGTATTCGGGGGTGATGGCGAGGCCAGGGTCTTCGGTCTTGTAGAGTTTATCCATAGCTTGGCTCCAGGTATCGACTTGATCGTCGTAGTTGGCGTTGGGGAAGGTCGCGCACTCGTGAATGAACTCCTCGACCCACGGGGCAATGGAGGGATGCGGAAGGAACACGTTCCCATCACGAACCAAGTGAGCATAGGCCGAAGCCCTCGCTTGCTTATCCCCCTTGACCGGATGCGCACTCATGCCGGGAATCTCTTGCTTCAGGACTGAAAGGATGGCTGGCCCGTTCGCCTTGTCTTCGATGATCTTCTCCCCGGCTGCTTTATGAGTCCGGTTGAACGAGCGCACCGCGTCGAGTGTTGCCGTAAAATCCATTTGTGCCCGGATCTGATCCTTGAGATAGGAGTTCGGCCCCTTCCTCCCCCACTGCTCCCCGACCACGTAGCTACTCTCGGCCAGGTCCTTAAACGCCATGTCCCAGCTCTGCACTTCCTTATCGAAGGCGTAGGGCAACGGCACGGGCTTGATCTCAAGGTACTCACCATCGAGCGGGTTCTTCATCCGCACCGGAGGTAAGGTCTCCTCCTGGCCAGGATAACACCAGTACCGCCACCAGTGCCGCTTGAGAATCCCGCCTTCGGCTGGGGCAGGCCTCTGTTGCAACTGAGCCGCCGCCCCATACTCTTTCAAATCCTTCTTGAGCTGCTGAATCTCCGCCTTCCCATACCGAGCATTCCAGAGCGGTTCGCCCTCCACCGTGCGCTTGTCCCCGCTCCAATGGAAGACACAATCATTGACGACGCACTTCCCGCCTTCGTATTCAGCCGGCAGGTTCAGGTGATGCCACCCACCTTGACTCAAGATATGCCCGGAGAGGTCATGCTCATGCACCCGCTGCATTACCACGATCCGACGTCGCTTCTTCGGGTTGTTGATCCGGGTGCTCATCACGTTCGACCACCAATCAATCGCCCCTTCACGCATGACATCACTCTCGCGCTGCTCGACGTTGTGCGGGTCATCGACCACGATAATGTCGCCACCTTCTCCCGTATTCGACCCTCCTACGGATGTCGCCATGCGGTAGCCGCTCTTATCGTTCTCGAATTTCAACTTCTGATTCTGATCGGAGGTCAACTCGAATACGTGCCCCCATCGTGCCCGATACCACGGGGATTCAATCAGCCGGCGCATCTTCACGCTGTCTCGGATCGAAAGGCTTTGGGCATAGGAGGAATACAACCACCGCAACGAGGGCTCCACGGTCCAGACCCATGCCGGATACATCACCGCGACTTCGATGGAGTTATGAGTAGGGATACACGAACGGCCTACGAGGTAAAGACCATCCGGACGATCAACTGTAATGCAATGGCCTGGCTCTGGATGGGATAACTGTTCGATTGAGCGAATACCTATTCGTCTTTCAACTGAGTCGAGTCGATGAACTCTTTTCCTTTCCAGCTGTACGGGTAATGGTTTCTTTGGTTGGCAGCCTATCTGAAAGTGAGGCTTGCCACCTCGATACTCGCCGTAGCCAGGAGTCTCTGAAGTGAGACGATACGGTTTCCATCCTAATGTTGTTAAGACTTCTTGGATGTCACTAGCAAGACGCTCACTGCTCGTACACCATCGGACACGGCCATGTTCATCAGTATAGCCATCAGTATCGAGTAGGCCAGCCATAAGCTTAATGCGATGATCTTCAGATGAGAACTTGTACAGATTCGGAATGTGTTTCTCCCGGAAGACGCCAACGGTTCGCAGTAGAGAAACGAATGGTGTTCCGTAAAAGTCGCTTTGAATCGTTCTTCCATGTCGGTATTCATTTGAAATTCTGAAGCCATGCGCTTGCATGTAGTCAATATGGGCAACATCATCCTGATCATGAGTAATAGTCGGCTTGCCAGTTGTTCCATCACCCAGCCAGAGCCCTAGAATGTAGGGATCTAAAGGCAGCTCTATGGTATCGAATTGAACGGCCGACACAGACGGTAATTGAAAGCGTGACCTCTCTCCTGACCAATATCGCGTTGCAGCCAGCACTGATGTCTGAACAGTCCTCCACCGAGCACAAGCCCGATCATAAACCGTCCATAAATGGTCTCCATTGCAATGAATCTTTTCACCGTTCGTGAATGTGATAACTGCATCGGCAACACCTTCCTGTGACACACGAAGAATTTTGGTTGTTCGTCCATCTACGCTGTACACTTCATCGCCAACCGATAAATCGCCATGAGAGCGCCATCCCTTCGGGGTCAGCACTGGCTCAGCGTGTCTCACTAGCTTCATGTGTCTCGGGGGCATGTTGATCAGAAGATCATTCACCTCACACTTCCACACAGCTTCGAGGTATTCGGCCATGACATCCAAATGCCAGTTATGAATGAATGGGGTGGCGGGTTCGATGATCGGCCAAGCGAGTTCGGTAAATTTGACCAGCCCTTCCCGCCGTACATCCTCTCGGTCGATAAACGCCTGATCCATCGAGGCGACGGACTGCATATCGAAGTCGGTAAACATGCCAGCATCACCCCATCCTACCTATCGCGTAGCCTTCGGATCGTCGCTCATATTCGAATTGTGGGCCTCGGTTTCGACCGTGACCGCTCGAATTTGCATCTTTTGATACAACTGCTTCATTTGGAGCCATTCGTCTTTGGTGAGGTTCGTGGGGTCAAATCGTGGCGGTCTATTGACCGGTTCGACTCCGTTGTGCTTCGCTGCCGTGGGGAAGGCGCCCAGATACTTCCCGAGCGCAATCACGTAGGGGGTCCGGTCGAGCAGCTTGACCTTGCGACAATAGCCGATCTTCTCTTTGGCCTTCCCTTCCCCCTCATACAATTCTTCCACCTCAAACCCTGCAATCGCCATGGCTGACAGCCTGCCGAGTTCTGGGATCTCTTGCGGGTTGCCGAACTTATCGAACAGCTTGCGAGGATCATAGAGGGCCAGCTTCGTCACGATCTGCACCCATTGATCAAGCGAGATATTCGCCTTGGCAATAGCCGATGCTTTCTTTTCCTCAATAAATTCCCTAGTTTTCCCGAGCAATTCCGGCCCAGTCTTATCGGCATTCCTCGCACTATACCCCGCCCGAATCGCCGCTTGAGTCGCGTTGAAGTCTTTCGCGTACTCAATCACAAACAACTCTTGCTTCGTGGTTAGTTTGCGCCTCATCGCGTCGGCCTACCAATCACACAGTGCCCAACGATCCTCGCACTCCAACTCATCGGCAATGGGAAGTATTACTCCCAACACAGCGTCCATTTCTTCTTGTGTCGCTAGCCGGATCGGACCATCAGGATACTCTTGCACGTATGGGCCCATCTGTAAGTCTTCCTTCTGCCACACCATGTCTGACATCACACCAACCCCTTCGCTTTCTCCGTCCGAATCCGATCAAACACCTGCTCCATGAAATGCCCCAACCGGCCAACCGTCGCGGCGAGCTGATGCGCGTTCACGCAGTCACTCGAGAGGATATGATCAGCATGAGCGCGGCCTTGCGTCACATCGGCGCGGCTGTTGTACGACACAAACCGCTCATCCTCAGTGTCTTTCGACTCAAAGATCCATCGGCACCCTGCGGACTCCCGCAAACAGCGTGCACTCATCAGCATCCCTACTGCGGCGACGAACTCCAGATCATGCCCGTGCGCTCGTAGCCGATGCACAATGTCATACGCCACCCGATAGCGGGCAGTGAGGAGTTCCGGGAGTTCGGTCTCGGCTGGACTATCCATAGTGACTGGAACGCTAGGATACGCGATTGGCCGCATTTCCGCAATGTGATGCCTGGTGAAAATAATTCTTCCAGGGCCCTTGACAACTTCCTGCACATGTAATACATTCAGGCTACAGTACGGTGACATTGAGGCTACATATATAGCAAGGAGGTTACTGCATGATTCTCTTGAAACCTATTTCAATTCGGTTCTCCCAAGACCAGCATGTCTGGCTCAGGGATGAAGCGAAGCGGCAGGGGCATGACCGAGCTTCGCTGATTGTTCGCCAGCTCGTTGCGAAGGCAATGGACAAGAAGAAAGGTCAGCGATGAAACCGACCACGCAGACCGTGTACGGATTGACCGATGAACACGGACTCATTCGATACGTAGGGCTCACTAGAAACCTGCACAATCGCTTTCTCTCCCATGTCAGTAGCCGCAAGCTTCCGTTCCAAGTCTCTGGCATGGCCATTCTTGCAACCTCTACAGATCTTTGGGAAGCCAATGATCACGAGCAGCAATGGATCGAATTCTTCGGAGCAGACAGCCTCTGCAATAGGCTCATTGGCGGGAGGCTTGGCGATCGACAGACCACGATATCAGGCCTGGACGTGAGGAGATGGAGGCAGGCACGAGGGCTAACGCTCAAGAAGCTCGCAGCCCTTCTCGGTCTTGCCGCAACTACAATCTACCGCTGGGAGTCTGGACGAAGCCGGCCGCATGCATTCATACGTGAAGCATTGCAAAATATTGAAAGGATGAAACCATGAAACCATCACCGACCATTCGCATTCGTGCCACGCATTTCAACTGGTGCAACCGCACGGAGACCGACTATATCTGCACCGTCTGTGAATCCATCGTGCTGGGGGCTTCGTGCCTCCACTGTGAGCGCAGGGCCCAGAAGAAAGCCGAGAGTCTGAGGAAGTTCTTAGAGAGCAGAGCGAACCACTAACCCAACAACCAGGAGGTAGCCATGTCGAAGTCAGCACAGCGGAAAGAACTCTGGGCGGTTCAGATCAGCGAGACCACGCAAGACGGCCAGAGCCAAACTAATGCCACGTTCGTGATTGCCGAAGTCGCCTACTACAAAGACCGCATGCGCAACACGCGCACAGGTGAAGTGTTCCCCCGAGGCTATCGCGTGAACGTCGATATCCGAGACCGGGGTCACTCATCGACCGGCTTCTCGTTTGAATCCTTCATGCTGTTTCAATCCATCAACGTGCGCCGTCATCTTGAGGAAGCCAAGATGTTCAGCGCGAAGAAGCTTGAGGCGTTTGCTATTGATCCGACTGTGCTGCAACTCGCTGAGGAACTGAAGGCTGAAGCTTTAGCTTTGCATCAGGCCCAACAGAAGGAGGAGGAGTCCCATGCGCATTGAATTGAACGGCGTCACACTCGACATTCACGCGAACTACACGACCGGCATCAGCGCCGAGCCGCAAGAATGCCACAAGTGCCATCGGGTGAGTTACTTTTTTACCAATCGAAACGGGGAAACCACCTGTACCTCGTGCGATACCTTACGGAGCTCTGCATGAACACCCTGAAGCACGAGAACTTTCAACAGTACATTCAGCTCCTCTATCGAGACGCGATTACTGAGCCTCTGTCTCGCTATGTCCCTGGACGAGCGGCGAGAGTCCACGCCACCAGACGCGGGAATGCGAGAAAGATTCACAACCAACGCGCCGGCCAGCTCTTTGACCGGATGATGAAGAAAGGAGCCTTATGAAACCCGTCATTCTTGCCATGACCCTTGCCGCCGCCTTAGCCGTGAACTGGATTTATGAGAACGTCGATTGCCTACTGTTCTCAGCCGGAACGGATACGTGCGTAGGGTGTACGGATGATTGCCTTGAACCGATGGAGAAATAGCTTGCGTCTCAACTCAACCCAAGAAAGGACCCCATCATGAACTTAAACGGCTTTCGACGTAGTGATAACAAGGAACGCACTATTAAGCTCACCGTGCCGGCCAAACTCGCCGAGCGAGTCCGGGTGCTCCACAAGATATCCACACTTGGGGAAGGCCCCTACGGCTGTCATGTCACGTCGATCGAAACGTGGCTCCTCCAGATCATCGACAACTTTGTGGTAGAGAACCGATCAGGGAAGTTTCGGGACGATCCGACCAGATACCACGACCGGAACGGAGAAGACGCCGAACACGCAATTCTATAGAACTGGTGAGCCTGCGAACAGTCCGACAACTTGGTTGGCAGTGCATTCTTGGAGGAGGAGGCCATGACCACGTATAAAGACACCATCGATATCCGCATTGACGACGACGAGACCGGGGAGACGACCATCATTCCGGTTGACGTGACCTATCTTGTGGAGCGAGACAACGACTACGGCGCCGATGCAGACGGACGCCGTGGCAAGAAGACATGCGAAGTCTACATTCTCGACTATGCCATTGCCTATAAATATCTTGGGTTGTTGACCTTACCGCAAGTGAGCTATGTGCTAGAGAAGGCGGGAAAGACAGTCACGGAAGGAGTGAGACCATGAAGATTACCTTAGTGCTCGATGTGCCGAAGCTCCGAACCAAGAGAGCCGCATCGGACTTTTCCACGGCACTCGCGGAGCACATCGTTGAGACCTTCAACGACGACACCTCCATTAAGTCGTTGAAGACCTCATTTGTATCACCAGAAAAGGGGAATACCTAATCATGCCACGCACAGCACCGAAACCGTATATTCCGAACTTAAACCCTAGAGAGTTCGAAGCCTTGCACCATCTCTGGGACGGGCTCCAATACAAAGAGATTGCCACGGTGATGAAGCTTTCCACAAAAACGGTAAAAAATTATCTGCATACGACCTACGCGAAGCTACGGGTGGAAACCAATGTCCAGGCTGTGAGACGTGGACTTGAGCTGGGCATTCTCAAGGTCACCGCCAGACCATGGGAGGACTGGCCATGACCCTCTTCTGTACCCTTGGCTATGCTGCGGTCTTGTACGCTGGCACCATCACCACCGGCTGGCATACCAGCCAGGACATCAGCGGACCATCGACTGAGCTTCAAACATGCCGGGACGGATTCGGTGGACGGGTCGCCTTTGGAGAGCAGTGGGTTCAGGTTGGCCCGCAATTTGGGCAGACATGGCCGATCTCCGGGCTCTGGTCGATCACCGCCCAGATCCACGGAGGCTTAGGGTACAGCAACACGCATCATCCCTCGACGGGAGTTCGGCAAGTGACGAAATTCAATGCGGGGGTCTCGGTCAGTCTCAATTACGGGAGATGCGGACTCAAGATCGGTGGCGATCATATGTCCAATGGCCGAGGCCATGACCCCACCAATGCCGGACAAGATCTCTGGTCTGCTGGCGTCGGATGTTCAATCTTTTAGGAGGGCGCATGACTGGCGAAGAACTAAAAACGTGGAGAAAGAAACGCAAGATGACGATGGAAGGGCTCGCTCGGCGCCTTGGGGTCTCTGTCACCACTGTTTACCGCTGGGAAGCCGGAAGGAACAAGGTGCAACGGTTTCTCCCGGAGAAACTCGCGGCACTCAAGATCAAGTAGGCTGTTCGGCGGGAGGTCCGATGGCCTCCCGCAATCCTTCCGCCTCACGGTACGTCTCCCTAAGCCGATCCTTCTCTTCTGGATTCTTGATGAAATACAAGACCCAGCACCGACCGCACACGCTATTAGGCGTCCGCTTGGCGCTGTACCGTGGATGTTCCTTACACCAATCGCTCATACCTTCACCTCACTACATTCCTGAATGCAGCCAATCTCTTGATCAATCGTAGAAATCATGTACGAAAGATGCTTGCGCAGAGATTCCCATTCTTGCCGTGGTATCGGTGCATATTTGCCGCGCAACACTTCCCGCACTGCCTTTCCAACGTCAGGCGCATGTGGCCACTTATCAGCGATGCGCACGCCAGACTCTTTCTCGAACTCAACTACGCGATTCTTTAAATCCTGCAACTCCTTCAATTCGCGTTCCTGGCGAATGCCTGCCATCCGTGCCAGCTCTTGTGCTTGCTCGCTTGCCAGATTGGTTATTTGCGATGCCGGCACCATCCCGCTTGCAAAATTCCTCGCCAGCGATGCAATAAATGACCGATCGAGAGGGATAGGCGTAAGGCGACGATTGGCGTGCGTGACCTTCCATCGCTTTCCGTTCCAGGCCATCAGCCCCCATGTAGCCGGGAGTTCGCTGATCGGCACGATGTCAGCCGGAGCCACGATGTACCAGTAGTCGCAGTACTGGGATAGTTCATCCGCCTTCTTCGGATCTTTCAACTCCGACAACCAATCTGATCGACTCACCTTAATCTCAAACCCAGACAACTCTAACCCACGAGACGGCCAAAGTGATAAACACATTGCGTCAGCAGTCCTCGTGTCCTTCGTAAAGCCCGTTCCATTTCGGACTTGCGAAAAATACGCATACTCACCAGATGGGTATCGCTTGATGAGTTCGCGTTCGATGTCTGACGCAGAATAATCGCTCATGCCTCCCCCTTTCGCACCACCCAGAGCACATGGCCCAGGAATACCGCCATGAGGATAAATAGAACGTGAATCATTGAGCCCTCCGTTTCAGGCTGTTGAGGAGATATTCTGTCTGCGCTGCTCGGCAGATCCATTCTTTACGATCGGGGTTGTCCCGCTTAAAGCCTGCCGCGAGCATGATGCAGCGCCTTCGTTCTACGCCAAGCATCCTCACCATCCACGCATGTTGCTGGCGGAGAAGTTTGATGGCGTAGGCCATCGAGACAAGTTTTGTCACGCACGACCCATACCCATACAGGAGACAGCGGCGCACCATTCGCTCCCAGCGGTCAGGCTTTTTGGGTTTCATGATTTCTTCTTTCTTGCGAGAGCATTTTCAATCGCTTTCCACCTTATTACCGGAGCGACGACGCCATTGACGACAACACAGATACCTTGCGGCTCCTCATACCACCATGCTTCGTCGTTGATTCGATGTGGTTTGGGATGTAGATCGTCATTTGCCATTATTCCCCCGCCTCCTGTTCAACTTCTCTAGATTGGTCATGGCTGCTCCTCCGGCTCTGGGATGGGGGGGCTGGACCATTGGCCAGGATGAAATAATTTAAGAATGCTGGCCGCCTCATCCGCAAGCTCAACGTGCCTACTTTCAGCTATTTCCGATAGAAACCTTTTCGCCTCTTTAATGGCCAATCTCATACGCTTTCGATACAACGATTGCCTATCGAGATCACACTTCCGGCAATCTCTCTTCCCATCACGCGGTAGAATGTTCCGCCCGTTTAATTCATGCCCGGATGGACAGTAAATTTTAACTGCGTTCTTCACGGCTATCCCAACCCCTCGCAATGTATTCACCTTCGTAGTGACAGGCTCCAGATGGTCAGGGTTTATGCAGTATGTCACCCGACATAGATGATCAATGACAAGCTCATCAGGGATAGGCCCTCTCTCAAGTTCATACATAAGCCTATGGCTTCTATGGTTCATGCCCCTATATTTCAAAGTCCCATACCCCTGTATGGTTGCCTTCGTCCACAGCCAACACCCAGACTCAGTGACAGGTATATATCCAGCATTCAGCCTAGTTCGTAGAACCGCTTTTTCTTCATCTGTCCACTTCATCACTTACCCTCCTGCTCCTTCCGCCATTGGGCGACACGCGGACTATTTAGAAAACGTGCGGCTCGCATTTCTGCTGAACAAAGGCCGAAAATACCATTAACCTTTATGAGTGATTGTGAAATCTTTACTGCCTCCCCAATCACGGTGGAGAGGTCTTGCTGGAGCTGTGAATTTTCAACCACAGCGTTAATCACAGCGTTATCAAGGTTGCTGGAGTTACACGCTGAAATCACTTGCCGAAGTTGCCGGATTTCCTCATCCTTCTTGGCGAGTTCGGCTTGATGGTCGTCATAGGTAACCAGCCCGCCGCTAGCGCTTGGCACCAGCTCAATAGCTTCGCGTCCGTATGTGGCCACGTATCGCTGAATCATCCCCCTACCTCCTCACAATTAACCGTGTCATTCCATCCTTCACGGCTTGCCAGAACGGTACCTGGGCAGGTTCAACCCAGACCTTTGCTTCACTCGCGGCCTGCTTCACAGCGGTTTCTTGCGGCTGTAGTGACTTAGCTAGCGCTTGAATGCTGCGCACTTCCTCTTGGATGGTCTTTGCCGCTTTGAGACTCACGGCCTGGGCTTGAACTTGTGCTCGGAGTCGTTCGTTCTGGCGCATGAGCGAATCAATCCTCCCCTGCAACGCTCGCTCATTCTGTTGTCGGCTCTCGGCGATGTTCTGGTCGAGCGCCAGAATCTTGCTACACCGCTGCCCGATGTCATACCCAGACCACGCCCAGAGGATCAATGCCAACCCTAGGAGGATCAATGCCAACCCTAGCCCGACGATCATCCCACTTGTAAAGTTTTTCATACCCCCTCCATTCGCCGCAGCAGAAAAGTATGGTGATTTCATGGTTGCACACACTCCTTATAGGTTGCATTCCATTGCTCTACTGCAAATTTATTCGGGACCACGCGCTTATCTAATGCGGCTAGATCTACAACAATGCGCATATTTCTCATCGCCTCCCGCATCTTGGCGTAGCAGGGGAAGGCGTCGGGCTTAAGCACAATACAGTTCGTATAGTCAAGGTCGCAGCTTGCAACGGGTTCACCTTCAGACATTGGGATACTCAGCCCGGTAGGTACCACTTCTTGATAGGTGACAATCACATCACCGTGTTTATCGTAGCTACACATGGCACGTCCTGGACATGTCTCAGCCACCGCCACCACCGGCAGGAGGAGGAGGATCAAGAGGTAGATCACGTGCCCTCCTTCGCCTCGGTAATCCGTTGCTCGAGCCATTTGATTACCGCGTTTAACTCAAATGGTCTTTCGATCCATGATCCAGCAAAATCTTTACACTCCTCCAACGCCGAAACCCGTGCCTGCCGCCATGCCCCGTGAACACAGTCGAGCGCAAGATTTTTAGCCTCGACCTGTTGACGCCACGCGAGTGCCTCGGCCTTGAGCTGGGCCAATTCTTTTTCTGCTTGTAGCGCTAAATCACAAGCTTCTAACCAGTCACGTTCAAATTCTTTTTTCCTCGTAACTTCTACGCCTAACTCGGCCTTGAGCTGGGCATTTTTAAGATTCGCAGCAAGGAACTGATCTTTATGGAGCTTATTTAGTTGCTTGTATTCATTACATTCTTTTGTTAACTGACTAAGGCGCTCTTCTATTTCATCAAACATCACCTACCTCCTTTTTAAGTAGGCTATAGCCGCGTTATGGTTACAAAGTGAATCGTTGCAAACCGCCTCAAAGGCACGTTCGGGATAGGCAATCGACTCACCGCGATGAATTCTCTGTTGATTTTCTGCCTGCATACCAGCAATTGTTGCGTTGAGTATTGCCGCTTGAGCAATAAGAAATGCACGGAGCCGTGCGTTTTCCTGCACATACTCGTTGAGCTGTGTTGCCAGTGCGTCTCGCGTGTCTCTGAGTTTCGCAATCTCCTCAGCCTTCGTCATGCGCCCTCCTGCAAGGCTTCACCAATCTCGTTCACGAGATCAAACTCATCCCACGTGGCAATATCCCCATTTTTGTGAAACCCATCCACCCCGCGAGATTCGCTAATAAGATCGTTGAAACTGTGGACCACTTTCAGCAACTTCGCCTCTCGCTGCTTCGCCTGTTGTGCCCATACTTCAAGTATGTCAAGTGAAGCTCCGCGCAATTGAGCCTTCTGCTCCCACATATCACGATCATGCTTCGCCTGCTCCAGCTCGGCCTTGAGCTGGGCGTTCTCGGCTTCTAACCTCATCATCTCTTCCTGAGTATTCCATACCTCATTTGTTCCACTTGAAGCCGCAGACTGCACATTGCGTAGTGGACTTGGTTGTTCTAATGATTCGCCCATCACCTACCTCCTTGGGGTCAGCACAGGGTTGCTAGGTCAAGCACGTCTGATTTCCATTGTCCCTAGTTTCGAGTAGGCACTACGCCATCGGCAAGCATCCCTACCCCTAACGCGCCGCCTGTGCCGACCTGTTCCCGTCTGTTACGCGCTTATAAAGCGATTCGCTGCGGCAACAAGTTGCTCAATACGTGCCTGTGCGTCAGCCGGATCACCGCACGGCGAAGTCATACTCGCCACCTCATGCCCCTGCTCATCGATGATCAGATAGCCATTTATTGCTCCAAAGACTGGTTGTAGTGTGTACATATTGCCCTCCTATCGTGTTGTATACCCGCACGGCACCAACCCAATGTTAGTGTCGATGCTGTTGATGGTTGCAATCACCACGACCCGCACGTGCGGATCATCGGTGGTGTCACGGACGCCAATGAGCTTTGCCCGGACCCCCTCACTCCCGACCACGAAGTCCTCGCAGTGTAGGTGCCTGACCACGGCGGCGCGGTCTGGATCGCGTTCGGCCAGCTGCGCGTACCAGGGTGGTGTCGCACAGCCGGAGAGGAGGAGCAGGGCAATGCTTAATAGACGGTTCATGGTTACCTCTGAATGTTCCGATTATTGCTGTTCACGTTCGTGGTCGTTGGCGAGTTCACGCGGCTGGTGGTGTTGCCGCTGTTGTTCATGGCCGAGCCGCCTTGCCCACCGGCCCCACCGCTGCCA
>JAOUPN010000325.1 GCA_029879905.1 Nitrospira sp.
GTTTTCCATTGAGCGAATGTGGCTCTCAATCGTCTCACTCGTCATAAGCGAAATCGGCCAATGCGCGCCGGGGTGATCCGTCAACTCAAAAAAGACACAGAGGGCGCGCAGGGCCTTGGCGGGGGGAAGTCCCGTCAGGCCTCTCAGTAATTCCCCGTCAAGGTCTTGAACGCAACGCGCCTCTTGTTGCTCAAGCAGACGGGATAACGGTTCCTTGATGACAGCCGGCAAGTCTCGCTCTTGCGCCAACCGAAGAAGTCTGACGACCGTTGAGGGAAACTCCCGCTCGTCGATGAGTCGCCTTGAGGCTTCCCACTGCCCATGGTACTGCTTCGCCCGCTGCTGGATGAGGCGGCGAAACTCCCCTAGTGATGAGATCTCAGTATTCATCGCACAATCGTCATATCACAGCGCGGCTTACCCTACAGACCCATCCGACTCTACGAATGATATAGTGACCAGTCGTCTGCATCGTCAAGCCGTCTGCTCCCTTGCCCGCCCCCTGGCAGTGTGATAGGAAATGGGCTTGCATCTTACGATGCACCCCATACATGTCCACATGGAATATTCATATGACTATCCGTCGATTGTGTGTTGTTGTCCTTCTTTTCATGATGAGTGTCGGCTGCACCCAGGATCGTGAGCACATCCTGGCCTCAGAGGGGGTAGGAATATGGCAACCGGGGCAAATACTGGACACAAAAACGGGACACCTCCTTTCTTCATCCGATTGGCTGGAGGGACTTGGGAGTTATGAAATTATTTATCTCGGAGAGGAACATCATAATCAGCATCACATCGACGCCGCACTACAAATCATGGACCGACTCCTCTCGAACGGTGCTCAGCCTGTCCTCGGCATGGAAATGTTCGGGTGGGACGGCCAACCCGCTTTAGACGAATATCTGTCCAAGGACAGTCCTCTTTCGAGGAGCGATTTCCTTGATCGAGTCCGTTGGACACAAAATTGGGGCGGGGCGTTTGAAGACTATGAACCTCTCGTGACGTTTGCCCGCGATCGAGGCATATCCATTCTGGCCATGAATCCCCCCAGACCCTTAATTCGGCAAATCGTCAAGGTCGGGCTCGCGACAGTCCGTGAAGGACAAGAATGGGCACAGTGGGGTATGGATCAAGAGGATATCGTCGATGATCCGTCGTATCGTGCCAGAATCACCGACCAACTCGAACGATGCCACGGAGGAGGAGGACACGCCGATCACTTTCGAACCATGTATGAGGCCTCGATGGCCCGCGACGAAGGCATGGCAAAGACACTCGCCGCAGAACTGAAGAAATTGCGCCGGGACTCGCCTGAATCTCGAAAGGTGATCGTGAGTTATACCGGCGGTGGACATATTCAATATCACTTGCCTGTTCCTCTGCGAGTAGACAGACGGGTGGCGTCCGGGGCGAAACAGACATCGGTGTATATGACCTCCTTTGACGCAAGCAGACTCGACGATATCCGCGAGCTCGCCGGTGAGGGAGTGGCGGACTATATCTGGTTGACACCTACAGGGAGAAAGGGACCGCCGAAACGGTGTCGATAGCACTCTTTCCCCTTCTCTAGCCCGCGGTTTACATACTCCTCCTATTTACCTTCAATTTCTTGACAGGTCCAAGCCTGCTCGGCAGACTAATCCCTCTAGCCTTATCGGAGCAGTCTCTTTCATGAAGACACGGAACAAGATCGCCTGCAGTGCGGAGCGACTGGGTTTGCTGGATCCCCAGATGATTCAATCCGTCGCAGACGGCAACGCCTTTCATATCGGCCGCCAGTACTTAACGGAAAACCGTGTCCGCATTGTCGATGCGGACGATGCACAAATCTCGTCGGCGGTGATCGGTAATTCCGGCCTATATGAGCAGACGATCCGTCTCAGAGACGGCCATCTTATTTCAAAATGCTCGTGCACGCTTCCGGAAGAACCGATGTGCCGGCACTGCATCGCCGTCCTTCTGGAATACCATCGGCTAGCCACACCTCGGGATACACAAAAATCAAAGGCTGCCAAAGCCGCTCCGGCTTTGCCGAATCCTGAACGGTCACGTGAACCGAACGCTCCCTCTCGTCAACCGTCGGCCCCCGATATCACGTTGAGCGACATCATGTTGTTTATCGAATGGCTGGGACCGACGATGCAAGCAATCGAACAAGGAACTGAAATCCCCGAGTCCCCTTCTCTGGGCTCAGGAGATCTGTCGACATGGATGACGACGATCAAAACCTTGGAAAGTCGCCGACGCGAACATGAAAAACTCCTGGCACACCTTCAGGCCGAGATGAGAGACCGTGAGGCGTATCTTGGACGGCTCTCTCAGCAACTTCAGGCCTCAATCGCCGAGACCAAATCTGCTCAAGCCATGTCGCAATCCCTTCGGCGTGAGGTTGCAGGGCATAAGGAAACCCTGAGGCAGTTGACCGAACTGACGAATAAGGTGATTCGATCCGAAGGGGAAATCCGCTCTGCCACACGCGAACTGCTGACCAATGCGACACATCTCGATACCCTGACAACTTCCTTTCAGGAGTTGTGTACGTTACTCAAATCGACGGCCAAACCCTCTCTACCTAAACCATCCTCCGACTGACGACTATCCTACCTGCTGTAAACGCTCTCCCTTCCGCTATTGCATGAAACGCTGATTCTCCGCTCACGGAAGATTCTTCACCCATGCGAATTCAGGAGAATCTTGCGGCATACGACCGGATTCCAACAGGGCCATTCCACAGTCGTACGCCTCTTGCGCCTTAGCTGCATATTTCAGTAGAATGGCCCCTCTTTTTATAGACCCTTGATATTGTTTTCTGGGAGGAGAGACCATGAAGAAGCTCTGTGCGCAAGCGAGCGTACTTGTAAGTACGGTGTTGCTGGTTGGGGTGTTGCCGGTGCTGGCGAATGCTCCTTCGGGTGACGAACCGCCTGATTACAGCGGGATTACCGGCATGTATTACACCCTGATTGCGTTGGTCCTCGGCTACGGCGTCTACGATACGTTTATCAAAAAATCATAACAAGCCGGACCCTGATAGCTCACCACCTGCCAATCGCTTCGGCCATATCCCTCATCCCTCGCGGGTTTCCGCGAGGAGGGGGTTGTGTTCCCATCAGCCTTGGGGGGGCTATGGGTTTTTTGCCTTCTGCCCCCTGGAGTACTGGCTTCAACACCTTCAGCACCTGCTCGACGACAATCCGATAGCCCTCTTTTGTCGGATGAATGCCGTCCGCTTGGTTTAAGGTCGGCGATGCAGCGACACCCTCTAAAAAAAATGGGATGAACGGAAGATGGTATTGCTTTGCCAGGGCAGGATAGATGGATTCGAAGCCTCTGGTGTAATCTTGGCCATAATTCGGCGGGAGTTTCATTCCGGCGAGAACGACGCGGACCTTGGCTTCTTGCAACTGCTGAATGATCAATGTGAGATTCTTGGTGGTTTGCTCAATACTTAACCCTCTGAGCCCATCGTTGGCTCCTAACTCTAGAATGACCACGGCAGGCTTGCTTTTGAGCACCCAGGGAACGCGACGAAGTCCCCCGGCACTGGTATCACCACTCGCACCGGCATTGATCACCCGGTACTGATAATGGAGTTCCTTCAACCGACGCTGCAGTTGCGCAGGGTATGCATCCTCTCGGCTGACTCCGAGCCCGGCGGTTAAACTATCTCCGAATGCGACAATGCTCGGGCGCGTATCAGACGCCTGAGGAGTTTCTCCGGCAATGATCTCCTCGCCGGGCAGCAGCATGAGCCCTGAGACGACGACACAACAGAGGTACGGATGTTTCCGCCACATAACTCGCAATTTCTCTTGCCCCTTTCTTTTGGACAGTATAATACGGGTGCTGTCTACGTTAGGGAATTCGCACGCTCATGATCAAGCTGACAAATGTATCCATGGTTCTTACCGCCGCGGGTCGTTCCGTGACAATCCTTGACGAGATTTCTCTCCTGATTCCCTCGAAACAGACTGTGGCGATTGTGGGCCCGTCAGGCAGCGGCAAATCGACTCTCCTTGGTCTCATGGCCGGACTTGATCGGCCGACAGCCGGATCCATTCAACTTGAAGGGACAGAGGTCACGACATTGTCGGAACAGGGAATGGCTCGGTTTCGGCGTAAAACAATCGGATATATTTTCCAATCGTTCCACCTCATTCCGACCCTCACTGCGCTTGAGAACGTGGCCGTCCCTTTGGAGTTGAGCG
>JAOUPN010000068.1 GCA_029879905.1 Nitrospira sp.
TGCCACACAAGGTCCGGGATCACGCCCCTTCCCAGACCGGTGGATTCTCAGCCGCCTACATCGCACCATCAAGATGGTGACCGCGGAGTTGGAGGCCTATCGGTTCGACCGGGCCTCCATGGTTCTCTACCAATTCGTCTGGCACGAATACTGTGATTGGTATCTCGAACTCGTGAAGCCGGTCTTGCAAGACCCTGATCATTCGGAGGGTCCTGCGACCAGGCAAACATTGGTAGAAACCCTTGAAACAACCATGCGGCTTCTACATCCCTTCATGCCGTTTATCACGGAAGAAATATGGCAAACGCTTCCTCATCATGGGGACAGCATTGTCATCCAGAACTATCCCGTACCGGACCCGACATGGTCGTCGGAGGATGCCGAGGAGCAGTTCACCCTGCTTGAGCACAGCGTCAGTTTGGTCCGGACCGGCCGCGTCCTCTTAAATTATCCGCCAGGACGACAGATTCCGTTCTTTGTCGCGCACGATGATCGGAGCAAACACGATCGACTGCAAGACCTGCAACGGTACCTGGCACATCTCAGCAGGGGGACAGCCGAGATTCAGCCGTCCGGCGAATGGCCGAAAGGGAAACTCCTTCGTCTTGTGACGGAGGGACTCTCCGTCGGAATCGATGTGTCCGGCGACGTCGATCTCGGGAAAGCGCTTGATCGGCTGACCAAACAGATCGCAGAAACCGACAAAGAAGCTCAGCGAGTTCAAGGCAAATTGAACAATACGGAGTTCGTCTCAAAAGCTCCGGCGGACGTGATTGTTGAACACGAGGACCGGCTGCGTACCTTATCCCGCGACCGCGCATTACTCGCCAGTAGTCAAGAACAACTGCGAGCCATGCTTGGAACCTGACCGATGCCGCATCTTCCTGCCGCAGATATCCGTCGTGCGGTCCGAGTCGGATTAGAAGAAGATCTAGGGCGAGGCGATATCACGACCCAGGCCCTCTTCTCAAAACCCATTCACGCTCGCGCCAAGATCGTCGCTCAGCAACCGTTGACCGTCGCAGGCCTGTCGGCAGCCGTCCAAACCTTTCTGGCGGTCGACCCGACACTCATCCTCACGGTCGAACGGCACGACGGCGAACAGGCTAAAGACGGCGAGTCCCTTCTCCGCATTGCCGGAGACGGGCGGTCCATCCTACAGGCCGAACGGGTGGCGTTGAATTTTCTCCAGCACCTATCCGGAATTGCGACGTTGACGCGAAAGTTTTGCCGTGCGGTTCGTGGGTATCCTGTTCACATTCTGGATACCAGGAAAACACTTCCCGGATGGCGTGCGCTTCAAAAGTGGGCCGTCACACTGGGCGGCGGTGTCAATCACCGCATGTCGCTGGGCGACGGAATCTTGATCAAAGACAATCATCTGGTGCTCATGCAGCGTGGATCACAGGCCGTCCGATCCGCCTGCCGCGCGGCGCATGCCTATCAAGCCCGCACTGGACCCGTCATCGTTGAGGCAGAGTCTCTTGCTCAGGTCCGCAAAGCCATTGAGGGAAAGGCGGAGATCATTCTGTTGGACAATATGACTCCGCTTATGGTCCGCCGAGCCGTCTCACTGATCAACCGGCGCGCCTTGGTGGAAGTCTCCGGAGGGATCACCCTGAAGAACGTCAGAGCTATGGCTGCGGCGGGGCCGGATCGAATCTCAATCGGCGCGCTGACGCATTCGGCTCCGGCGGCATCATTGAGCCTCGTCGTGATGCCGGCACGACGTCGGTCGTCTTGAGCGATGGCAGACTCCTTTCCTCTTGTACTTGATGATATCCGCAGCACATTGTCGTCTGCTTCATTCGGGCACCGTCTGCACCTGCATCAGGAACTGACCTCGACGAACACCGAAGCGATGTCCCTGGCACAAGCCGGGGCGGTGCATGGCACCGTGGTCATCGCAGAAAGCCAATCGTCGGGAAAGGGGCGCCGAACGCGTAATTGGTTTTCCCCTCCCGGGGTCAATGTCTATTGCTCCATCGTTGTTCGAGGAATGAAACGAGTCGGCCCCTTGTCGGAATGGCTGTCGTGGGTGCCGTTGACCAGTGCCTTAGCGGTGTCGGAAGCGGTTCAGAACACGACCGGCATACCACTGGCCCTCAAATGGCCCAATGATCTGCTGTTCCACGAGCGCAAAGTCGGCGGCATCTTGTGCGAAAGTGCTCACATGTCGGCTGAGGATCCTGTCGTGGTGATTGGAATCGGCCTCAATGTGAACGTGCCGCGCACAGCATTCCCGGAAGATTTGCATCAGACGGCCACGTCATTGTTCGACATTTCAGGACGGCTTCTCGATCGTAACCGACTGATCGCACAGCTCTTGACTGAGCTCGAACAGGAGATCGAAGAACTCAGCGCCCATGGACCTGACCGGCTTCGAATCGCCTATACCGCACGTTGCCACACCCTCGGCAGGCACGTACGTCTTCTTTTAGGAGAGGATCGGGAATTGCGTGGCACGGCCGAATCCATCTCCGCCGACGGTGCATTGCAAGTTCGGCCGTTCCCTGTCTCCCCAACAGCACCGCCTCCCCCGCTCCTCGACATTCGCGCAGCAGACGTCATTCACCTCCGGGAGTAGAGATCGAGCGTAAGAAGCAGTACAATACGCCTATGCTGGCGGCTATTGATATCGGCAATACCAATGTCATGTGGGGCATCTTCGAAGGATCGCGTCTTGTCGCCCACTGGCGACTTGCCACCAACCCGAAGGCCACCGCAGATGAGTATGGGGTGCTCTGCACGAACTTATTGGCGCACCATGGACGAGCCTCTGAGCAGATCACCGGGGCGATCATCTCCAGCGTCGTTCCTGCCCTCACGGAAACATTTGTCTCCATGGTCGAAATGTACTTTTCCCGCACTCCGCTCGTCGTGTCGCCGGATACGGATACGGGACTCACGCTCCGATATAACAATCCCAAGGAAATAGGGAGCGACCGAATCGTCAATGCCGCCGCCGCCCATCACAAGTTTCACCGGAATCTCATCATTGTGGACTTCGGTACGGCGACCACCTTTTGCGCCGTAACCAAATCCGGAGACTATCTCGGCGGTGTGATCGCCCCCGGCCTCGGAATTTCAGCCGAGGCGCTCTTTGCACGTGCGGCGAAGCTGAGCAAAGTCGAGTTGACTCGGCCCAAGACCGTGATCGGGACCGATACGGCCGGCAGTATTCAGGCAGGACTGCTCTTCGGATATGCCGGCTTGGTGGATTCGATCGTACGACGGATGGAGCAGGAATTGGGACATCCCTCCTATGTGATTGCGACCGGTGGACTCGCGTCCGTCATCGCACCGGAAACCACGACGATTCGGACCACCGAGCCGTTTCTTACCCTTCATGGTCTTGAGCTCCTCTACCGGCGAGCGCAGGGCCTGCCCTCTACGGACTAGCTCACGCAACATGTTTTGCATCGTCTCAGTACCCACGACGGACAGCCGTCGTGTCGCACCACCGACACATATTGCTGCCGCATCGACGGTAGACTTCAGCAAGAAATACCGCTGTCAAGGAAAGATGACTTCGATACGGGATGTTCTCAGGGATGAGTGAGCCGTTACGCTTCTGATCGGAAGCTGTGATTCCGCGACTATCACTTGCTTTTTCGTCAATCAACGCTACAGTTACACCATAACTGCACCAGCCCAAGGATAAGGGAATATCACATTCCCCCCTTCTAATTCTTTTACCTGCAGGACGCAGGGACGGAGGTAGCGTCACCATGAAAATCGCACAGGCTCAGGATGAGCAACGCACCGACCAGCCATTTTTTCAAAGCTCTCAGGACTCTGCACCGGCCTTATCGATGTCGCACCGCCCTGCAGCGGAAGAACTGGATGCCTTTTTGGGGAAAGGTGTGCACTTCACAGGTACCCTCACATACCAGGGAACCATCAGAATCGACGGCGCATTTGACGGAGAAATCCGGACGGACGGAGTCGTCTTGATCGGCGAAGAGGCCAAACTCAAGGCAAATGTGACGGCGGGGACCATTGTTTCAAAAGGACACATCACCGGGGACATCTGCGCCAAAGAAAAATTCATGTTGCAATCTCCGTCTGTCATAGTCGGGGAAGTCACTACGCCTGCTCTCTCGATCGAAGAAGGCGCACTTATCGACGGCAATCTTAAAATGGAGCAGGACGTTCGAAGCGGCAGGCAGGAATCGACGGCCAGAGCCTCTCGCTCCTCGAAACAATTTGTAGGCAGGCGAATAGCCCTCTAGCGACCACCGGATGATAGCTCGACCGATGCGGGGAGTGACGCATCCAGCCGATGCGGTCAATACGAGTCATCAGCGAGGAATATCTTCCCCCTCCGGCCGAAACGACCATGACATCTCGGCCTAGTGGCAACGTGAAAGGAGCGACGGATACTCATGTGGGGAACTCGAGAAAAGATCGCACAAACCGTCAGCGATAATGAAGACTTGACCTTGTTTGGAAAAGGGACGCACTTCAAAGGCACCGTGCATTGTGACGGCGCCATCCGTATCGACGGAAAAATCGAGGGAGAAATCCATACCACCGGCAGTCTGGTCGTCGGAGAACAAGGCATCATTAAAGGACTCATCTCGGCAGGAACCGTGACGGTCAGCGGCAAGATCAACGGGACCGTCAAGGCATCCCAAAAAATTCAAGTTCTCGTCCCCGGCATATTGATCGGAGACCTTCATGCTCCGGCGATTGCGATCGAAGACGGAGCCCATTTCCACGGCATGTCCAATATGGGCGCGCAAAAATGGGTCGAAGACCCCTCCGCACCCAACACCTACACGCAGGAGTTACCGGCATACCGGGGGCGCATGCGACCATCGGTCAATTGATCCCAGCATGGTCTCCGGTTCGTCACGGACTTTGTCGGTACGGTGTTTCGTGAGCCCGCTTTCGCCATTTACCAAAATCTAATCGACCCAACGAGGCCTTCGCCTTACCCTGAGGTGAGTGAGCGTCACGCTCATCTCAGGGAGCGACGCTCATCCACCCCCGCAAGAAGCCACGGCTGCTTGGCCTTCTAAGCCGAACGGATTCCAGCCTTCGTAGCCTGTGGGCTACTTCGGTGGAGTAGGCTCGGCAAAGTAGGCGGACGCTATAGGGCTCCACATCGGTGTGTGTTCACCACATCGGGACTTGCACGTCGACGTAGGCAGAGAAACTCTGTGAGCTGCGACGTTTCCTTTCGTGAGGATCGAAACAGCTCGTGCTCTTCCGACATATTTTTTCGGACATTTCTTCCCCCCCTCCTGTTGACTTCTAACCCTCTATGGATATCTCCTCTCGTGCGGACGTTTTGGCATGGGCCGGAAATAAGACAATACAGAGGTAAATGTGAATACAATCGACGGGTTAGAAGACAGTGGCTCCGGAGAATCCACTTCTGAGGCAACGAATTCATCTCTCGACTCACAGCTGAATGATGTGCAAACTGCGTTGACCGAAAAGACCGAAGAATGGAAGGCAGCCAACGATAAATATTTGCGGTTGGCAGCCGAGTTTGAGAACTACAAACGCGTGGCGCAACGGGAACAGCGGGATCAGATTAAGTTCGGCAACGAACAGCTGCTGAAAGAACTGTTGCCGGCCGTAGACAATATGGAGAGGGCGATCAAGGCCGCACAGGAGAACAACGCCGCCGATTCCGCACTCACTCAGGGCGTCGATTTGACCTTAAAGCAACTCTCGGGCACTCTCGGGAAGTTCGGCGTACACGAGATTGAAACAGCGGGACAGGCATTTGACCCGGCCTCCCATCAAGCCGTCTCACATATGCCGTCCGACACCGTGCCTCGAGATTATGTGATCGAAGAATATCAAAAGGGCTATCGCCTGCACGACCGAATTCTCCGCGCAGCGATGGTCAGCGTGTCGGCCGGGCCGGCGCAGACAACCGAGCAAGATTCCGAAACACACTAATACGTTGCTGTTGCGGAGATCGATATTGGGAAGGAAGGAGTTCACTCATGGGTAAAGTCATCGGCATCGACCTTGGTACCACCAATTCTTGTGTCGCCATCATGAGCGGCGGAGATCCTGTCGTCATCGCCAACGCTGAAGGAAGCCGTACCACTCCTTCCGTCGTTGCCATCACCGACAAAGCCGAACGGCTGGTCGGTCAAATCGCAAAACGGCAAGCCATCACGAATCCGGAAAATACGATCTTCTCCGTGAAGCGCCTTATGGGTCGTAAGTTCAAGGCAGGCGAAGTACAAGACGCACTGAAACGATTGCCCTACAAGGTCTCGGAAGCCGACAACGGCGACGCACACGTCGAGTTGCGAGGAAAACGCTACAGCCCACCGGAAATCTCGGCCATGATTCTGCAGAAAATGCGGCAAACTGCGGAGGACTATCTCGGTGAAAAAATCACCGAAGCGGTCGTCACTGTTCCGGCCTATTTCGATGATAGTCAACGGCAAGCGACGAAAGATGCAGGGCAGATTGCCGGGCTCAACGTGCTTCGGATCATCAACGAACCGACGGCCGCATCCCTCGCCTATGGTCTCGACAAGAAGAAAGATGAGCGCATCGCCGTCTACGATCTCGGCGGCGGCACCTTCGATATTTCCATTCTGGAAATCGGAGAAGGCGTATTTGAAGTCAAGTCGACGAACGGCGACACCTATCTCGGCGGCGATGATTTCGACCTTCGGATCATGGACTGGCTTGTCGATGAGTTCAAGAAGGACCAGGGCATCGACCTTCGCAAAGACCGTATGGCGCTCCAACGGCTGAAAGAATCCGCCGAACGGGCCAAAATTGAGTTGTCGTCGTCCCAGGAGACGGAAATCAACTTACCGTTCATCACAGCCGACGCCAGCGGCCCGAAACATATGGTCATTAAGCTGACACGTGCAAAGCTGGAGCAGTTGGTCGGCGACCTGGTACAGCGCACGATCGAACCCTGCCGGAAGGCATTGGCCGATGCGGGAGTCTCCGCCAAGGACATCAATGAAGTAGTTCTGGTCGGCGGCATGACACGCATGCCGAAGGTCATTCAAGTCGTGAAGGACTTCTTCGGTAAAGAGCCTCATCGTGGTGTCAATCCCGATGAAGTCGTTGCCATCGGCGCCGGCATCCAAGGCGGCGTGTTGAAGGGCGAAGTCAAGGATGTGTTGTTGTTGGACGTGACGCCGTTGTCGCTGGGCATTGAAACCCTGGGGGGAGTCTTCACCAAACTGATCGAACGCAATACCACGATTCCGACAAAGAAGAGCCAGGTCTTTTCAACAGCCGCGGACAACCAGACCGCTGTGACGATTCGCGTATTCCAGGGGGAACGCGAAATGGCCAACGACAACAAGTTGCTGGGACAATTCGACCTGGTCGGCATTCCTCCGGCCCCACGCGGCATGCCGCAAGTCGATGTCTCGTTCGATATCGATGCCAACGGGATAGTACATGTGGCAGCCAAGGATTTGGCCACTCAGAAGGAGCAGTCGATCCGGATCACGGCCTCAAGCGGACTCAGCAAAGAAGAGGTCGAAAATCTGGTGAAAGACGCGCAAGCGCACACCGAAGACGACAAGAAACGGCGCAAACTTGCGGAAGCCAAAAACCAAGCCGACACGCTCGTCTATCAAACAGAAAAAAATCTCACGGAGCACGGCGATAAAGTATCGGACGAGGAGAAAACGAAGATTCAAGATGCGGTGGCCGCGTTGAAAACAGCCCTCGAAGGGACGGATGCGGACGCCATCGAATCGGCGACACAGACGTTGATGTCTGCATCGCATAAATTGGCGGAGGAAATGTACAAGAAAGCCTCCGCGACCGCCGGACCGAGCGCATCCTCCGGCGGCTCCTCGGAATCAGGAGAAGCCGAGAGCAAGACCGATGAGAAAGTCGTGGATGCAGAATTCGAAGAAGTCGATAAAGATAAGAAGTAGCCGAAGATACATTTCACGCCGTGCCGAATGTCGCTGATGCGCGATACTCGGTACGGCAAGACATATTGAGCACCGATTCCCGTGAATAAACGCGATTACTACGAGACTCTCGGCGTCGAAAAGAATGCGTCGGACGATGACCTCAAAAAGGCATACCGCCGCCTTGCGCGACAACACCATCCTGACTTACACACCGGCGAGAGTCAGAAGAAAACCGCCGAGGAAAAATTCAAAGAAATCAACGAAGCCTACGAGGTTCTCAGCGACCAAGAGAAACGGCGCCGTTACGACACCTTCGGCCATGCCGGAGGCCAACAGGGAGCCGGAGGATTCGACGGATTCGACTTCGGACGCGGAGGGTTCGGCGACGTTTTCAACGATATTTTTGAGGATTTTTTCGGACAAACCCGTGGCGGCGGTGGAACCCGAGCAGAACGTGGAAGCGACCTACAATACAACCTGGAGATTTCCTTCGAGGAAGCCGTCTACGGGAAAGAAGCCAAGCTCAAGATTCCACGATGGGAAATCTGCCTTGATTGCAAAGGAACCGGAGCGAGATCGTCGTCATCCATCAAAACCTGTCCGAGCTGTAAAGGTGCGGGGCAACTCCGTTTCCAACAAGGATTTTTCAGTGTCAGTCGCCCCTGTGGACAGTGCGAAGGGGCCGGACAAATCGTCACGGATCCTTGTACCTCCTGCAAAGGCCGCCAACGTATCTACAAAGAACGAACGATTGCCGTTCATATTCCGGCCGGAATTGAAACAGGAATGCGGCTCAGACTCTCCAATGAAGGAGAGCATGGCGCGAACTCCGGCCCTCCGGGCGATCTGTACGTCGCCATTACCGTCAAACCCCACCCGCTCTTCCAGCGGAAGGGGAATGACATCGTGTGCGATGTGCCCATCAGCTTCCTCACCGCCACCCTTGGGGGAAAAGTCGAAGTTCCCACGCTCAAAGGCGACACGATCCTCAAAATTCCGTCGGGGACGCAGCATGACAAGATCCTCAGACTCAAAGGACTCGGCATCCCCAGTCTCAAGGGCGGCAGCACGGGCGATCAGCTCTATACCATCAAAGTACAGATTCCCACCAAATTGACGACAAAGCAAAAAGAGCTGCTCATGGAGTTTGCCAAGGAGAGCGGCATGTCGATGGACAACAGTGAAGACGGCTTTTTCGATAAAATGAAGACGTTTTTTGAGTAGCCGATACGTGTTCCGTCCGTAGCCTGTGCAGTGCTCCATGCCCGTCTTTTTCCTATCTCCCGAGTGTGTGACTCCCCCGACCATTTCCATCACCGGCGATTTGGTGGTCCATCTTCGTAACAGCCTCCGCACGAAAGTCGGTGAAATTGTTGTGTTTGGGGACGGAGCAGGCCATCGGTATCGCGCGGAAATCACTGAGCTGACCAAAGGCACGATGACCGGACGAATTCTTGAGGTCATGGACCGACCGACCGACCACTCCCCTTCCGTAACCCTTGCTCAAGCAGTTCTCAAAGGCGAGAAGATGGACTGGGTGATTCAAAAGGCGACGGAACTCGGCGTGACCTGCATCATTCCGCTTCAGACCCAAAACACAATCGTGCAACTCAGACCGGAACGTATCGAAGCCCAACTCGCTCGTTGGCAACGCATCGCCCTCGAAGCCGCGCAACAATCTGAGCAATGGCATATGGCGACGATTGCCCCCCCACAGACGCTTGAAACCCTGCTGTCAGCCCAAGCACCCCGTACCATGGCACTCATATTGGCTGAGCGTCAGGAAGGGGGGAGCCTGCAAACCGTGGAACTCCTGACAGATGCCGCCGACTCCGTGATAGTGATAATCGGACCAGAAGGCGGATGGACGAACGAGGAAGTGGCTCGAGCCAAAGAAGCGGGATACAGACCGATCACTCTTGGGCAACAAATTCTTCGTGCCGACACCGCCGCTATTGCGACCATCAGTATTATCCAATCACGCCTCGGCAAGCTGGGATCAATAGGTTTTACGGGTTGAGTTGCACGGCATTTCCCCTGAATCTGCAATCGACCACTGCTCTGCAATCATTCCCGAATTTTTCCGCCTGGAGTTTCTAGAGTCGAGACTCGATGTCACGTTGCCCGTCATTGTGTTATCTCCTCATCGTGCAGACGGATTTCACCTCTCATGCATGATTGCACCATAAACCACTGATTTTACAGTGACTAGTCGATAGTCCTTCTACTGAACGCGAGCCTAATCGAAGAAGATCGTGGAAATGAGTGCCGATTGACCACCCGCCTCAACGTCCATGGTAAAAAAACGTACCCCCCGAATAAGGGATGGCCACGCAGAGAAAATTCGGTTACGATCTCCCCCGTACAAGAGATCGAACCAATATTCAAGAGAATCACCTTATCGAATTGCTCATCGAAGGACGGTGTGAACTATGCAAAAGCTGAGTAAATGGTTGCCGTTTCCCCCAAAGGATTCTCCCGAACAACAACACCAGGACCTGAGCAATCTCTTGCGAGACAAGGAAAAGGCGCTGGAGACGACGGCATACGACTTAAAGGTCAAGATCGCCGCAATGTATGTGCTCGAACAAAAGGTCATGGCGTCAGAATCCATGCTGTCGTCGGTACAACGAGAGCTCACCGCACGCGACGAGCAGGTCAAAGCACTGAAAACAGAATTAAGCGCACGGTTGAATCGAGTGAAGGAGTTGGAAGCTGAAGAATCTGCGGCACGTCAACGTGCGGATGAGCTTAATGGCATCATGGCCACCCAAGCCAGTGAACTCCATGAAGCCCAACAAGCCCGTCTGGCCGCCGAAAAAGGCCAGGACGTATTCAAGGAAGAAGTCCGGGTCCTGCGAGAACATATCGCCCAACTCAACGACGGCCTCGCCGATCGCGAACTCCTCCGCGCCAACATGCAGAACGTTGAATCGATGCAAGATCGCATCCGTCGTCTGGAAGAAGAATTAACCGACCGAGAGACCGCTCGTCTCAATACAGTCCAAAAACTCGAACATTCCCTCGCCGAGCGTGACCGCCAGATGAAGAAGATTGAGACCGTCAACCATCTGCTTCAAACAAAGGAGTCGGAGATCGCAGAATGGGAAAGAAAATACATGCGCAGCGCTCAAGAGCACGAGGGCGAGGTGAGCAAGCTCCAAGAGCAATGTGCGACACAAGAACAACTCCGCGAGCAACATCGTATCGATGAACAACGACTCCATGAACGAGATGAGTTAATCTCAAGCCTCCATCATCAACTGCATGACATGCAAGCAACACGTCAGAGTTTGCTACAAGAAGTCCAACAGCTTCGGGAGAAAGATGAGCAGATCGATCGGTTGCAAAAGCGACTCAAAGAGATGCGAGAGACCCTAAAGGAGAAGTCAACAAAAGAGAAATCAACTCCGGCACATGTCGCATCTCATCCTACTCGTCCAAATGGAGGCGGCAAGAAATCCCAGGAACGACAGAGCAAGACCGGCAAGAACAAAAACGGCAAGAGCAAAAAGGCTGACGACCTCAATAAGATCAACGGGATCGGGCCTGTCATTGCCCAGACCCTCAATCAGATGGGCACCCACACCTTCGTCCAAATTGCTCGCTGGAAATCGGAAGATATCAAAAAGATCGCGAAGAAGCTCAATACCGACCCTGAACGGATTAAACGAGACAATTGGATCGCCGAGGCCAAGGAGCAACATTACCAAAAATACGGAGAACGGCTATAGCCGTTAGACAAGAGCGTACCAAGCCCCACGGCGTGCATGACAGATCCCATTAGGGTATCGGTTACGGCGCCTTCCACACATATGCCCCGCTACAGATTCTTCGGCCACAAGGATCTCAACTCCGGATATTTCTGACGATAGTCGGCATGTCCGGCGCGAATGACGTTGAGCGCTTCCTTTCGTCCATACAGGCCGGTAATTTCGACCTTATGCTGAGTCGTTCCTGGTGCGCTCTTATAGGTCAGAAAATAATGTCGGAGCCGATCCAGGAGCAGATCCGGACATTGAGCAATATCAGTGAAGTGGCCGTATACGGCATCATCGCGCATCACGGCGATGATTTTGTCATCGGCCTCACCGCCGTCGGCTAAACTCAGCCCGCCGATCGGCAATGCCGTCAAGAGGATGTCACTGTGTGGGATGCTTTTTTCAGAGAGGACACAGATATCCAGCGGGTCACCGTCCCCGATCATGCCTTTACGGCGGGCTCGTTTGGCGAAGATCCCGGCCACTCGTTCTCCTGAATAGGTCTGCGGAATCAATCCATAATAGGCAGGACAGTAGTTGGAAAACCGTTGAGGCCGATCCACCTTGAGAAAGCCGCTGCTCTTATCCACCTCGTACTTGACCGTATCGGTCGGGACAATTTCAATGTACGCCGTGACAATCTCCGGAGCGTCCGCTCCGATAGATACCCCATGCCACGGATGCGCTTTAAACATCAGTCCGAGTAATCGTTGAAAGGGATCTCCGCCTCCCTGTATGTCGGGCATCCTATTGGAGTCCTCTTTTTTATCTTTCCCCATTTTTGCCTTCATCTCCCCTCCCCGGATCCGTCGGCCGTCACCTCGACAACCTCGCGTGGGCTCCAGTATTACCGATATGTTCGATGGGGGCAAGAGGATGCAGAGGCGACGGAAGCGAATGACACGTCACGATAAGAGAACTCGTCAGCGGCCAAGTTGCAGATGAACGATGGTCCCGTTATCCCCGCTTGCCCAGCCCTGCGAAGAATCGGGAAAGCTCAGACCAAACAATGAAACCGGCGCAATTGATCGCTCCTCCTTCCAGGTAAAACCCGCGTCGGTCGTCCGGTACAGCATGCCACGCTCTCCGACTATCCACCCCGATTGCGAATCGGTAAATCGAACTTTCAAAAGATCCACAAGCCTGGTGCAGGTTTTCCCACAGGGCAAAGACTGATCAATCCATTCGGCGCCGCCGTCCGTCGTTTGAAAGAGCGCGCCGGCATTGCCGACCGCCCACCCGTTCTCCTGATCGGCAAAGAACACATCAAAGAGGGTCACTGCGCCATGCGTTTCACGAGGCACCCAGGTAGCCCCTCCATCGTCGGTCGTGAGGACGGTTCCCAGCGCACCGACGATAGTCCCCTGTTGTTCATTGAAAAAATAGGCGGAATAGAGTGCGGCGTGGGTTCCGCTTCGCTGTTCCACCCAGTGCTCGCCGCCGTCCGTTGTATGCAAAATCGTGCCGCCACCTCCGATAACCCATCCGGTCGACGGTGCCGCAAACGTCACATGGTAGAGCGGTTGTTGAATATCCAGAGGAACGGCATTCCAGGTTTCTCCCCCGTCGGTGGTACGACGCAATGTCCCCCCTGCTCCGGCTATCCAGCCTCTGTGTTCATCAGAGAAGAACAGTGAGACCAGCAAGGCCGCTGTTCCGCTGGATTTCTTCTGCCAGGTTTGCCCCCCGTCTGTTGTTTTGAGAATAGTCCCCTTCGACCCTGCAGCCCAACCGGCTTGCGGCGTGAGAAACTGTACGCTCATGACATTGGCTTCGGTCCGGCTCTTTTGCTGATGCACGAGCAGCGACGAAGGCTCACTCCAAACATGGGCGCTCCACAGCAGTACGGCACAGGAGAACACAAGAATGCCGACGGCCAACTCAGCACTTTTCGACTGGTATGTTCGAGAATCCGTCATCATTGATTCGTATCCGCGTCAGGACGATTACTATCCCAATACCCTCTGTCAGGAAGCCCCTTGGATTCGATCGTGAACGGTCCGGCCTCGACCGTCACCCATTGCTTGGGCGAACAACAGGTACCGTCAGGCAAGAGATCCCATGAGCCTCGTCGAACCACGAGAGGCCCCGTGGCCAAATCATGGTAAAAGGCACCTTTCTTGCCGATTCCATAGAGGTTGCGATGGGGGACCTTCACGACGATCTCAGAATCGGTCCAGGACTCTACCAATGCGGCGGTTCCATTAAAGAGAACTTCCGTGCGCGACACATTGCTCACCACGTTATCGTCGCTATCGGATTCGTTGATTTCGATGTCGAGGCGCCGCTTATAGGCTTTTTGACTCAACCCCAATTCGGTATGTTCAGCGGTCTTGAGGAATGTGCCGAACCCTCTTCCCTTGATCGTGACC
>JAOUPN010000069.1 GCA_029879905.1 Nitrospira sp.
TCAGCGGAGGAAGCGGATCTTGCGGTCCTGACGGATCCCGATGAATTGGTATTGATCAGAAAGCTTTCCGCATATCCCGACGTACTTCAGGCCAGTGCCACGGCATTCGAGCCGCACCGCATGACGTACTATTTACAGCAGGTAGCTGGGCTTCTGCATACGTTTTATAACAAACATCGAATTTTGCCTCCTGCGATTGAGCAGGAGCCTGCAGAAGCTGGGCCGGTCGAAGAGCTGACGCCGAATAAAACCGCCGCCCGGCTTGTGTTGATGCGGGCCGTTCAGCAGGTGATTAAAAACGGCTTGGCCGTGATTGGGATCTCCGCTCCGGAGAAAATGTAGAAGGAACGACGCGCGGCGATGATGCAGTATCGACTTCGACACAAGGATCCGGGGTCTCGCGCGAGACTTGGTCAATTGCGGACAGCCCGAGTGGTTATTGATACTCCGGCATTCATGCCTGTCGGGACCTTGGGACCGGTGAAAGGACTGGAGCCGGATGATCTCTACGATATGGGTTTCCGACTGGTCCTGAACAATGCCTATCATTTATATTTGCGGCCTGGTCACAAGCTGGTCGCCGACATGGGGGGACTCCATACCTTTACCGGGTGGCCTGGCGCGATTCTGACCGACAGCGGAGGGTTTCAGATCTTCAGTCTGGCCAAGTTGTGCAAGGTGACCGATGAAGGCGTCACGTTTCAATCTCATATCGACGGCTCGACACACTTCATCACGCCGGAAACCGCCGTCGAGATTCAAGAGGCCTTAGGCGCCGACATAGCCATGGCGTTCGATCAATGTGTCGCGCTTCCTGCCGAACGGGATGTCGTCGCGGAAGGTGTGCGGCGGACCAAGCTCTGGGCTGAACGGTGCCAGGCCAGCAGAAAGCGAGGGGATCAGGCGTTGTTCGGAATCGTACAAGGAGGCCTGGATCGCGACCTGCGCGTACGGTCGGCGAGGGACTTGACGGCGATGGGGTTCGAGGGCTATGCGGTTGGTGGCTTATCCGTGGGAGAAAGCAAGGCCGATATGTATGAAATGCTCGACGTCACGGTCCCCGAGCTGCCTGAAAGCCAACCGCGCTATCTCATGGGGGTCGGCCATCCGGAAGATTTGATCGAAGGAGTTTCACGCGGTATCGACATGTTTGATTGTGTCGTCCCATCAAGACATGGGCGAACCGGATCACTGTTTGCCAAGAGCGGCCGCATTGTCATCAAACAGGCACAGTATGCCTACGATGAGCGACCGATCGATTCCGACTGTGGATGCCCTGTGTGTGGGAAGTATTCACGAGCGTATTTGCACCACTTATTTACCACCAAAGAGATGTTGGGGGTACGACTCAACACAGTACACAATCTTTGGTATTTCTCGGATCTCATGCGGCGAATGCGGACGGCAATTGCGGAAGGCAGGTTTTCGGAGTTTCGGCAGGCTTTTTACCGTGATCAAGAGAGACAACCTATCGGGGCTGATACGGCGGATGATCCAGAGGCCGATCGGTCGATCGATGTCTAATTCATTAAAAGGGGATGTTTCGTTATGTTTATGGAATCCATAGCATGGGCGCAGTCAACGGGCGGGGGTGGAGCCGGGGGCCAGGGGCCCGGAGGCTTGTTGTCCCTGCTGCCGTTCGTCATGATCGTCATCATCTTTTACTTTCTGCTGATCCGTCCGCAGCAAAAGAAACAGAAGGAACAAAAGGCGCTCGTCGATGCCTTAAAGAAAGGCGATAAGGTCGTGACGACATCGGGGATTTGGGGAACGGTGACCAATCTCGGGAAAACCGTCATTACGCTCCAAATTGCCGACAATACGAAAATCAAGATTCAACGGGACAACATTGCACGAGTGCGCGGAGAAGAAGAGGATAAGGATTAGGTTGATTCATCCGCACGAGACAAAGGGGTTGGAAACACCATGAAGAAGGTGGGGGGGCGATTGTGGTTGTTGGCGCTGGTTATTGTGGCGTCGTGTGTCAGTTTTCTCCCGTCATACCAGCCGGTCTTTCAGGCATTGCCGGGTTGGCTGAAGGGGATCCTTCCGGAGAAGGGGATCGCCCTGGGGCTTGATTTGCAGGGCGGGATCCATCTGGTGATGGAGGTCGATGAGAATCGTGCGGTGGAGATCGCCGTGGATCGTGTCGTGACGTCGATCCATGACCTCTTGGTCGACAAGAGTATCCCTGCCGAATCCGTCACCCGGACGTCGCTGGATCGGATCACGATTCAATTCCAGGATGCGGATCAGAAAGCTGAAATCCAAAAGCTTCTGGTCGACTTCCCGTCCTTTACGGAAGTGGATACTGAAGGGACGGACAATTCCCTTGTTTGGCAACTCCTCGACGTCGAAAATAAACGCATCAAAGATTCGGCGATCAATCAAGCGTTGGAGACCATCCGTAACCGGATCGACCAGTTTGGTGTCGCGGAGCCGATTGTTCAACGGCAGGGGCTGACGCAGATCGTGGTGCAGTTGCCTGGTATCAAGGAACCCAAGCGCGCGAAGGATCTCATCAAGGAAACTGCGTTGCTTGAATTCAAAATGTTGGATGAGGAGAACCACATGAGGTTGGACCTCCCGTCCCGCATTCCGAAAGATATGGAGGCTGAAATTCTCCGGCAATTTGAAGACAAGGTGCCGGAGGGCGACCAAATTCTGTTCGAGCGCCTGATCGAGAAGGATACGGGGCGTGAATCACGTATCCCGTATCTGGTGAAGAAGCGGGTGATGCTCACCGGCGATGTCCTCAGCGATGCACGGGTCTCTATCGGCCAGTTCGATGAGCCCTATGTCTCGATCACGTTCGATACCAAGGGCGGGCAGGAATTCGAACGGATTACGGCAGCCAACGTCAAAAAACGCATGGCGGTCGTGCTCGACAACACGATTTATTCGGCTCCCGTCATCCAGGAACGTATCGGAGGGGGCCGGGCTCAGATCACCGGAACTTTCTCGATGCAGGAAGCCAATGACCTCGCGATCGTCCTCCGGGCCGGTGCGCTGCCGGCGCCCCTGAAGATCGTGCAAGACCTGACCGTCGGTCCGTCGCTCGGACAGGATTCTATCGATAAGGGAGTGAAGTCAACCCTCATTGCCGGCGCAATGGTCATCATCTTTATGATGGTGTACTACCGTTTGTCCGGGGTCATTGCCGATTTCGCGTTGATCCTGAATCTGGTGTGTCTGATGGGGGCGTTGTCCGCGCTGACCGCGACCTTGACATTGCCGGGTATCGCCGGGATCGTGCTGACGATCGGAATGGGCGTCGATTCGAACGTGCTGATCTTCGAACGAATCCGTGAGGAACTCAGGAACGGAAAAGCCGTGAGGTTGGCGGTCGACAGCGGGTATGACAAGGCCTTGCTGACGATCATCGACTCCCACGTGACGACGTTGATTACAGGGGTCGCCCTGTTTTTGTTCGGGACGGGGCCGATCAAAGGGTTCGCCGTCACCTTGTGCCTCGGAATTGCCATTAATCTGTTCACGGCATTGGTCGGAACCAAGGTGATTTTTGATTTGTGGAACCAACGAAAAAAGGTAGAGGCGCTAAGCATTTGAGCCGCGGGAAGGTAAGAGTCGGCTCAAGCTTTCGATTAAGGGGAGCAGCATGTTAGAGATTCTTGGGAAAACCAATATCGATTTTATGGGCAAGCGAACGGTTGCCTTTACCTTTTCCGGCATCCTGGTTCTGCTGGGGCTGATTGCTGTGGTCCAGATTGCGTCTGGTTCGGCCAATCTCGGCATCGACTTCGCAGGCGGCACGGCCGTGCAATTGAAGTTTGATCAATCGGTACGGATCGATGAAGCGCGGAAGGCGCTTGAGTCCAACGGAGTAAGCAACGCCGAGCTGCAGGAATTCGGGCAGGACAACAAGTTGCTTATTCGCGTCAAAGCCTCGACCACGATCGAGGAAAAAACAGCGGAACGTGTTATGGCGGTATTCGCCAAAGAGTTTCCCGACAATACGTTTGTCGTCGATTCTACGACCGAAATCGGGCCGACGATCGGGAAGAAGCTTCAGGAAGATGCACTGATCGCGATCATTATTTCTTTCGCCGGCATCATCCTCTATGTTGCGGCACGGTTTGAACTTCGATTCGGTGTCGCAGCGGCGCTGGCGACGTTTCATGACGTGTTGGTCGTACTTGGCATATTCTATATATTGGACAAAGAGATTAACGTGTTGATCGTCACGGCGCTTTTGACGTTGGCCGGGTATTCGCTGACCGATACGGTGGTCGTATTTGACCGGATCAGGGAAAACTTGAAGTCGCGACGGCGCGACACCGAAGAGGCGACGATCAACAATGCCGTCAATCAGGTGTTAAGCCGTACGATCGTGACGAGCTTGACGGTTATTCTTGTTCTGGTCCCCTTGACGCTGGCGGGCGGCGAGGTGCTGCATGATTTTTCCTTGGCGCTGCTCTGGGGGGTGATCTGTGGTACCTATTCATCTGTCTTTGTGGCAAGTCCGCTCGTTCTGTTATGGCCTGGAAGGGGTGGGCGACTCATGAAGCGCAATTAAGCCGATGGCGGCATGGGACGGCGTGCCACTTGGGCGTGCCGTTCGGTCGCTTCCCCCATGCCGAGTTCGTCGGCCTCGATCGTGTTCGGTTTTTGTGTAAATTCCTGGCGACTCCACAGTGAAGACCGATGTCGTGTGTCTCCCCTCCCGCCGTCGCAAAGGGGTTTCTGTTTAGGCGAAGGTGGGTTACACCGTAGGGCCTGGAGCTATTTGGCTGGAATGCCTTCCATGAAGGCCGAGAACCGAAGCACCCCCACAGCATCCTCTTTCCCTCTCCCCAAGGTGCAGATATGACGCTCTGGAGCCGATTTCAGAGTCTCCAGCGGAAGATCATCGCCGCAATCGTGGTCGTCGGCCTTTTGCCCCTCATGATTCTTCTCGTCCTCATTTATTTTGAAGAACGTCGGGCATTGCGGGAAGCGACCGGAGCGAATTTTAAAGAGGTCGCCGTAGAGGCTGCGCGCCGGATCGAGATGCATGTGACCCGTGGGGTGAATGAGTCTCAACAGTTGGCAACCATGCCCTTTCTCCGTACTGCCGTCTCCGAAGCCAACCGAACCTACGAAGGCAAGGACGCCCATCGTATTCAGGAAATCATCAAGGATTGGCAGCGGCGCTGGAAGCGGCGGGACAAACGAAACGAATTTCCGCTGTTCGTCAATCGGATCGTCACAAACTTGCTCATCCAATGGCATGAAATTCGGAAGGCGGACTATCTCGGGATCATCGTAACGGATGGACAAGGGGCCCTGGTGGTCAGTTCCATCCCGCAGGTGGATTATTCGTATGAAACGACTGCCTGGTGGCATGCGATCGTCAAAGAGGGGAGCCGTGATCCCTATGTCGGAGATGTGGTGTTTGATCCGGCCTTTGGAACGTACGTCGTGGTTGTGACGGCACCGATTCTGGACGACAATCATCAAACGGTGATCGGTGCGGTCACGATTTTGCTTCGTCGCGACACCGTATTTCGCTCCGTCGCCGAGGTGGCGCTTGGGGAGACGGGTCATGCCATGGTGTTCGGTTCGGACGGGGCGTTGGTGATGTGTCCGGTGCTGGCACCGGAAGCCCATACGGTCGATGCGGAATTCAGTTCCAGGCTTGGGGCGTTGAAGTCCGGATGGGCTGTGTCTTCTGACGATTCCCATGGCGGCACGGACTCATTGATCGGATTTGCTCCGGTGCGGTTTCTTGAACGACTGGCGCCGGGGAGTATCGGCGGGAAACAGTGGGTGACCGTCGTCCGCCAAGATCCGCAAGAAACGTTCGCGCCGCTCGGGGAATTGATGGCCAAAATGCTCTTATTCGGAACCGCGGTCATCGGTGTGCTCTGTGGAACGGGAATCATGGTGGCTCGCCAAATCGCCGGTCCTATTCGCTTATTGCACCATGGTGTTCAGGAGATCGGGAGCGGCAGGCTGGACCGGCGACTGGACCTGAAGACCGGAGATGAAATTGAGGGGTTGGCGGAGGCGTTTAACCTTATGGCCGGCAACCTCCAGCGCTCGTTCGGCCGAATCGAACAACAGATGGCGGAAGTCCGGCAACTGGAGGAAAAATACCGCGACTTGATCGAACATTCACCGGAGATGATTTATCAGTTGGATCGTGACGGCCAATTCGTCCATGTCAATAAAACAGGAATCGACAAGCTGGGCTATAGCCTTGAAGAAATGTTGGGGCTGAAGTTGTGGGAATTGGTACCGAGCGACCAGAAAACGAGAGTGTTGCACTACCTGGAGCGGTTGGTCGAGCAGGGACAGGGGTCCATCGACACGGTCTTGCTGGCAAAAGACGGTCGGCCGGTCGACGTCGAAATTCATGCGACCGCGCTGCTTGATCACGTGCGCGGCGGACTGATCTATTCCCGCGCGTTCGTCAGGGACGTGACGGAACGCCGCCGATTGGAGCAGGAATTACACCGCTATACGTCGGGCCTTGAACAGGCAGTGTCGGAGCGCACACATCAGCTTGTCGCATCCCAGGCCCGGTATAAGGCCTTATTCGACCTGGTGGCCGATTCAGTGTTCATGGTGAATGCGAATGGAACGGTCGTTGCCGTGAACAAGCGTGAAGAACTGACGTTGGGTTACGTGGAGTCAAGTATCGTCGGGCGGAGCATCCTGGAGGTCATGTCCGTTACGCATCATGATGCGTTTGAAAAGTGGCTGCGCGACATCGGTATCGGTCAACGGCAGGTCGCAACACAAGAAATCACCGTCTTTCACGCCGATGGGCATGAAATTCCGGTCGAGATGGATTTGATCCGTGTCGGAGATGTTGAACAAACGTTGGTGATGGTGCAGTTACGGGATATTACGGAACGCAAGCGTTTCGAACGTCAGCTGCAGTCTTATCGGGAGGATCTTGAGTCAAAAGTGCAGGAAAGGACCAGGGAGATCGAGGAAACAAAACAGTACTTGGAAAATTTGCTCGAAAACGCCAATGACGTGATTTATACCCTCGATACGGACCAGCGGTTTACCTATGTCAACGGCAAAGTCCTTGCCTGGGGCTACCAGAAAGGTGATTTGCTGGGACGGCCCTATCTCTCCTTGCTGTCTCGACGCCATCGCGGTCGACGTCTGAAGAGTACCTTGGATATCGGCGCCAAACAGGTCTATGAAGTCGAAATTATGACCAGGTCTGGTGAGGTCCGTACGGCAACGGTCAGCGTATCTCCGCTTCATGGGTCGGAGGGGCAGATTCTTGGCGTGCTCGGCATTGCGCGCGATATGACGGAGACGAAGAAGTTGGAACAGCAGATCAGAAATTCTGAAAAATTGGCGTCAGTGGGAAAGCTCGCGGCCGGTGTGGCACATGAAATCAACAATCCGCTCGGGGGCATTCTGAATTGTTTGTATAACCTCCGAAAAGGCAAAGTCTCTGCCGTAAGGCAGGAGGAATATTGGTCTTCTATGGAGCATGGCGTGCGCCGTGTCCAGAAGATCGTCCGGCAGTTGCTTGATTTTTCCCAGCAGCATGACCCGGAGTTTAGTCCTGCCGATATCAATCAAATTATTGAGCAGGTCTTGGTACTGACGTCTCATCTATTCACAGCGAACCGGATTCAGTTGGAAACGATGTTGGGACAGGGGCTGCCGAATATTATGGTGGACCGTCATATGATCGAGCAGGTGTTGATGAATTTGATCTTGAATGCCGTTCAGGCAATGAAGAACGGCGGAGTACTGACGATTCGCACCACTGTGGCCGAGGGACTCTGCCGGGTCGATGTGTGCGATACGGGATCGGGGATTCCCGCTTCCGTCCTTCCGCGCGTGTTCGATCCGTTTTTTACGACAAAAGGCGAGGGAGAAGGCACGGGATTGGGCCTGTCTGTTAACCTGGGTATTGTCGAACGCCATGGCGGTGAGATCCTCGTCGAGAGCGAGGTCGGCAAGGGAACCGTGTTCACACTCTGCTTGCCCGTTTCTCGGGATCGTTCGCTGATGGAGAAGGGGTCATGAAAGGATTCTCGATACTCTTGGTCGATGATGAACCGTTGATGCGGCTTTCAATGGTCGATGCGCTGGAAGCCGTCGGGTACGATGTGCATGCGGCCGCATCCGGGACGGAAGGTATTGACGTGATCGGGCAAAAGACGTTCGATCTTGTGATTACCGACTTGCGGTTGCCCGGAGCGGACGGGATGACCGTGTTGCAGGCTGCGAAGGACAAAGCATCCGAGACGGAAGTCGTCGTGATTACCGCGCATGGATCTGTGGAAACAGCCGTCGGCGCCATGAAAATGGGCGCAGTAGACTACATCACGAAACCGTTTCAGATGGATGAACTGCTGTTGATCGTCGAGCGAATCAGTCAGGTCGTGGTGTTGCGTCGTGAGAACCAGGATCTCAAGGCTGCGCTGGAAGATAAATTCTGTTTCAACGGGATTTTGGGTTCCAATAGCCGGATGCGTGCGGTATTGGACACCATCAAGCTTGTGGCGGCAACCGACTCGACGGTCCTGATTCTCGGGGAGAGCGGAACGGGAAAAGAACTGGTTGCGAACGCGGTGCATCAAAACAGCCCCCGCAGGGACCGCCCGCTGATTAAAGTCAGTTGTGCTGCGTTGCCGGAAACGTTGCTGGAGGCTGAGTTGTTCGGCCATGAGAAGGGTGCGTTTACCGGCGCGCTTCGGCAGAGGCGCGGGCGGTTCGAACTGGCCCACCGTGGCACGTTGTTTCTCGATGAGATCGGCGAACTGTCTCCGGTGGTGCAGGTGAAGCTATTGCGGGTGCTGCAAGAACGGACGTTCGAACGAGTCGGTGGAAACGAAACGATTGAAGCGGATGTCCGCTTAGTTTGTGCGACACAAAAGGATCTACGCAAAGAGGTCGCTCAGGGGCGGTTTCGCGACGATCTGTTTTACCGGCTCAACGTCGTGCAGGTCATCGTCCCACCGCTCAGGGAGCGGCAGGAAGACATTATGGTCATCGCCGATCATGTGCTGGAAACCTGTACCGGAAAATTAAGCAAAAAGTTAAAAGGGTTCTCGCCGCCGTCCAGGGAATTGTTGCTGCGCTATTCCTATCCTGGGAATGTGCGGGAATTAGAGAATATGGTTGAGAGGGCCGTTGCATTGGGGCATGAGCGCGATGTGATTCAGCCGTTCGATCTATGCGGATTTCGATCATGTCCGTACCTTGGCGGTCCCCAACAGGAAGCCTGTGGATTTTGTAACGAGGGTTTGACCGGTGGGAAGAGAAGAGCGGATGTGCCGTTGGTTTCACTTGCGGCGGCGCGGGAGCAGTTCGAAAAAGAGCATATTCTGTCTGTTTTGGAGCGAGTCGAGGGAAGCCGTACGACAGCGTCAAAGATCTTGGGGCTCTCCCGTAAGGCCTTGTGGGAAAAGTGTAAGCGCTATGGGATTCCGTCCGCACACGGCGACAACCAAGACGAGGAGTAGCTCGCCTGCCTCCGCGGGAGGCACGGGCGGGAAGCCGTGGAGCTTCACGTGATTGCGGCATGCTGCGGCTGGCCGGGTGACTTGGATGTTCGTCTCGTGTATCATGTGCGAGGAAGGAATCCTTTGTAGGAAGTGGTGTGTGCCTCAGGAGGGACGCTTAATGAAATACGTAGGGATGGTCTTGAGCCTGTGCTTGACGGTAGCGGTAGCCGGGTGTGTCGGAGGACAGGCTGAAATCAAGGAGGACCGGCTGACGGTCGGAAAAGTGCAGGGAGAGATCAAGGTGGGCATGTCGGCTTCGCAGGTGGCGGAATTGCTCGGCAGCCCCAATATCGTCACGACGGATGAGAAACGCCGGGAAGTCTGGATCTACGACAAGGTGTCGACCGACCGGGTCGACTCCGCCAAATCCTCTTTTGCGGGGCTTATTATTCTCGGCGCCAGTGCTGGACAGCGTTCCAGCTCGCAGCGTCAGCGGACGCTGACGATCGTCATCAAGTACGACGAGGACAAGAAGGTTCGTGATTTTGCCTATAACTACACGCAATTCTAGCAGGGAATAGAACTCGATGATGCGGCGATGGCTGACGGCGGTAGGGTGCATGATAGTCGGATGCCAGCTCATGGCTTGCGTCGCCCATACTCAGCCCCAGGAGTTTTTTCAACTGACGGCGGAGAGTTCAAGCAACAGGGCCATGCAAACCCGCATGTTTGAGACCAAGGACGAAGCGGAGTTGTTATCCGCATCGGCTACCGTTCTCCAGGATATCGGTTTTCAAGTCGAAGAAAGCGTACGAGAAGTCGGGTTTCTTCGGGCGGCGAAAGAACGAAGTGCGCGTGAATACGGCCAAGACATCAACAGGTTTCTCGTATTGCTGTTCAGCTCCGGGGCAAGTATCGTCGGAGTACCGCCTATCGTCATCCCCGTAGACCTGCATCAAAAAATTGCTGCATCGGTGGTGATTCGCCCCTTGAACTCAGAATCCACACGCCAGGAAGTCAGGGTCGCATTCTATCGGGTGGTATGGAAAGGCGCAGGCGCCGCCGGACGGCAGCAAATTCCACCGGGGGAGCAACGGATGGAAATGCTGAGAGATCCCGTGATGTATCAGGCGTTCTTTTCCAAATTATCAAAAGCGGTATTTTTGGAGCCCTTTGCACTCTAATTGTGAGGCCAAGATGATGCGACAGACGATCCGGGGATGTGTTGCGATCGCCATGCTGGTTTTTGTAGAGGGCTGTGTCGCGCCGCAACCAAGCCAGGATTTACTTGCACCGACCGAAGCCCAGATGAAAATCCGAAGTGTGCAAACACGGACATTTGAGGTGAAGGATCGTCAGATTGCCATGCGGGCCGTCATCGCAGCCCTCCAAGATCTGGGTTTCATCATCGAGCGCGCCAATGAAGCGCTGGGTTTGGTCAGTGCTGCACGGTTTGCCGAGCCAAACTATTACGATGTCGTCGGTGTGACCGTGACGGTACGTCCGCAAGCGGACGGGCACATGATGATCCGGGCCAATGCCATCTACAACAATAAACCGATTGAAGACCCCAAAGTCTATCAGAACTTCTTTGCGACGCTTGAACGGTCATTGTTCGTGGCGAAGGATTGAACTGAGTGATGCTCTGGAGATGGTGGGTGACACGGTTTGGACGGAGACGGAACGGTAGTGGGAATCCTGCCGTGATGGCCGGTGTGGGGTTGATCCTCCTGGTCCAGGGGTGTCTATCGCCCTATGAAGCACGGCATGACAATCAATGGGATTCGCGAGAACAGATCTGGATGTCGGAAGACAGTCAGGTCAAGCTTCGCTCAGCGCAGAGCCGGGTATTTGAAACCGGCAGCCGTGTGGCCGTCCTCGAAGGGATCGTCACCACCATGCAGGATCTGGGGTTTATTGTCGAAGTGCTGGATCAGGAATTGGGGATCGTATCCGCAAAGAAATATGTCGATCTGGAACGGCCGACCTTTCCGGACCCCTCGTATGTGTCCTATCGTCCGGATACCCTGTTGATTTTGAACAGGAATATGCGTACGTGGGGCCCCTTCTTTCATCGCAATGATCTTGTGAGGCTGACGGTGACGGTTCGCAAGCGCAATGACGCGCAGCTCGTCGTGCGCGCCAGCGCCCAGTTTTATCTGCGTGCCGTCGAAGATCCTCTTCCCTATCAGAAATTCTTCCGCACCCTGGAGCAGACCCTATTTTTAGAGGGGCAGGTGGTGGAATAGACGTGCATCACGTGGATTCAAGTAGGAGGCAACCTCGCCGCCCGGCCGATACCCACTGCTATTCTTGTTGCCCTCTTGACTGGCTTCTCTGCAAGGTTCATCCTCTTTACCTTCAATACCCGTATGCACCATCCCACGGAAAGGGAGGTCGTCATGCACCCCAATATGACCCTGCCGTCGTCACATTCCTCTGTCCAGGTTCAACCCGATCGCTACTGTACACACAGTCGAATAGTCGATGAGGTTCGACGCGCCGACGGCATGAAGACTGGCCGGCTTGTGTGTCTGGAATGCTTCGCGGAGTTTCCAGATCCGGATTATCATCCGTCTTGTCAGTAGAGGAAGCTCTGGTATTAACCCCGCCAGTATCGCACCATCACCCTGGTCGGATTCCGTCTGGTGTCTGGGCGCTGGGGTTCGTCAGCCTCCTGATGGATGTCTCTTCCGAGATGATCCATAGCCTGCTGCCATTGTTCATGATCACGACGCTTGGAACCGGTGCAATTGCCGTTGGTATCGTGGAAGGGCTTGCCGAATCCGTTGCTCTAATAGTCAAGGTGTTTTCAGGGACGCTGAGCGATTATCTTGGAAAGCGCAAGCAGCTGGCCTTATTCGGTTATGCATTGGGGGCATTGACCAAGCCGCTGTTTGCCGTGGCTTCTGGATTGGGTCTTGTTTTGGTCGCGCGCCTTGTGGATCGAGTGGGGAAAGGGGTGCGTGGAGCCCCGCGCGACGCCTTGATCGCGGATATCACACCGTCGGATATGCGCGGCGCCGCATTCGGATTGCGTCAGTCACTCGACACGGTCGGTGCCTTTCTGGGGCCGTTGTTGTCAGCGTCGTTGATGCTTCTATGGGCCGACGATTTTCGAGCCGTCTTTTGGATCGCCGTCATTCCGGGGTTGATGGCCGTGGCACTCTTGCAAGTCGGCGTACGAGAGCCAGCCGCGAGCAAGATTCGCAAAAGAGTCAATCCAATCACGTTCGATAATGTTACGCGCCTGGGCCGAGGCTATTGGTGGGTGGTGGGTATTGGAGCGGTCTTTACACTTGCTCGGTTCAGCGAAGCGTTTCTTGTGTTGCGCGCTCAGCAGGGAGGGATTCAACTGGCCTTCGTTCCGCTTGTGATGGTGGTGATGAACCTCGTCTATGCGGTTTCGGCCTATCCATTCGGTCGTCTGTCCGACAGGGTCAGTCGGACAGCTCTGCTATTGCTTGGTCTGGTGGTTCTTATCGTAGCGGATGTGCTTCTGGCTTCAAGTTATCACTGGAGCGTCGTCTTGTGCGGGGTGGGTCTCTGGGGGCTGCATATGGGCATGACACAGGGGCTGCTGTCCGTGATGGTAGCGGACGTAGCGCCGCCTGATCTCCGAGGGACTGCGTTCGGTTTTTTTAACCTTGCCGCGGGAGTTGCGATGCTCGGCGCAAGTGTGTTTGCAGGATTACTCTGGGATCAGCTGGGCGCCTCATTCACATTCTATGCAGGTGCTGCGTTTTGTGTGATCGCGATCTTGGGCATCGCGTTGGGAGGCGTTGGGTATCGAAGGGGCTGAGAGTCGTACGTCGGCTATGGTTGTCATACGGGCTAGTCTGCAAACGGTCTGGTCAGGATGGTATGATGGCCATTCCCTTGGTTTAATGACGCACATCGTGAGCTTGCTCTGCAGATGCACTATGGCAGGGGATCTGTGGTGGAACAGAGGGTGTCGGTTGACGTTTTGGCGAAGAGAAATATGCTTTGGCGAGGTGTCGCCGAAGACGAAACGGGAGTCATGGTTGTCGAGCCATGGGACTCCACCAATGAAAGGGGTAGATAACAATGAATCTGAAGTATCACGTATATGGCATGGTGCTGGGAGCCGTTCTTTTTTCCGGGATAGGATGGGCGGCAGAACCTGCAGAGGTGGAGAAATTTGTGAAGGCTCGTATCGAGATCGGTGAGATGATGATGAATTACTTTCAGGGTGGGGAAAGGTTTGGTGAGGGGCAGCGGCCTTCGCCGGAGCAGATGAAAGCGATGGGCGAGGATATCAGTGCGAAGCTCGGCACGCTGCTGTCGAAATACGACCTCACGATGCAAGATTACCGGGAACGCAGCAGGGGCATTTTTTCCGATGACGCGGCGGTGAATGGTTTTCTCGACGCGAATCCTGACCTAAAAAAACGGTATGAAGCGCTTCCGCTTGATCGGATGGGGCGGGGAGGGAGCACCGGGAGAGGGTA
>JAOUPN010000326.1 GCA_029879905.1 Nitrospira sp.
CGGGACATTACATTACACTCAATGCACAGCGGGCCCTCGCAGGCTATGACGGAGACCTACAGACACTGCTTCCTCTGGTCGACGAGCTGATCACACATTACCCTAAAGACGTCAATCTGCGTCTCAATAAAGCGTACCTGTTAAGACAGTTGGTTGACCGATCCACCTACCTTCAGTATCTCGAATCACAAGCGAATGCCCCCGCCGCCCATGCCCTTCTCAGACTGCGGCATGCACAGGCCCTCATAGAAGATGGGAGAGAACGCGAGACGACCACGCGACTCTTACGCGCCCTCTTGCGCAGATGGACCAACGCAGAAGGGCTCAGCACGCTTGCCGATGCCTACTGGAATGCCGGTGAGTACCGACGGGCGACGGATCTCTATCGCTTCGCAGCCACCATGGACGGCACCAACGAATATCACGCCTCCACTTACTTTAATGCCTCTCGCACCGTCCGTGACGAAGACAAGGTGCTCGTATTTTTACATGATCGAGTTCGCCGATACGGTCAGCAATCAGCCTCGCCTGCCATGACGCTGTTTCACAGCCTGTCGGATCTGGATCGATCCACGGAGGCATTTACTGTCCGCGATCAGGCGTTGACGCTTCGCCCGACCGATGGAGACCTCCTGTTGTTCGCTGCCAGATCTGAGTTAGACCGTGGAGCCGTAGCCGCAGCGGAAAGTTTTCTGCAGCAAGCTCAACCGTACTCTAAGCGCGCTGATTGGTTGCGGGTTGCGGCTCAGATAGAGGAAAGCAAGGGACACCTCAGGGAGGCACGGCGCCTCTGGGGCGAGGTGGTGGATAGTGAGCCGTTACAGCTCGGAGCGCAACGTACGCTGGTTCGTCTCACCTCCGCAGTCGACGGCCGTACCGCCGCCGTCGAGTATCTGCGGGAGCTGGTCACGCGGTTCCCCTACCACCAAGGTCTCAATGAACTGTTGGTGGAGTGGCTCGATGAAGCGCCTCTTGAGGAGCAGGAATCCGCCCTGCGGTCGCTGCTTACGATCAGCCCGGCGAATGCCTGGGGCAGGCGGCAACTGGCCTCAATCCTTGCCATGCAAGGACGATTTAAGGATGCGCGAGCGGAAAGCGCCATAGCCTATGAGACGGCGCCCCACGCCGTTACGTGGTACACCACCAACGGCTATATCGAATTGCTCGCGGGACAACTTGCCGACGCTCGGACTCATTTCCGCGCCGCACTCCGCCGATCTGTGGATTCAGACTATGCGTTGACGAAATTGATCGACGCCTGCGGCACGCTGGAAGAACGCCGTGAAGAGTTGCTCTTTGTGGTGGAGGAATTGAAGCGACAAGTCATTGTCGGTGATTCACTGCTCAGCTTTCAACGGTTGGCGCGCGGGACCTTCGATCCGGATGTCCTGCAGGATCTCCTCGACGACATGCAACGTACGCGCCCCGACCTGTGGCAAACGTGGGTTGCCGGTGTCAGGCAGCGACTGGACATGCAGCAGTACGACACGGCGCGCGCCATGTGCCGTCAGGCAATCGAGATCTTTCCCCTCGTTCCACGGCTCTACGTCGAATTAGCCGAAGCAACCAAACTGGCTGGTGACCGCCACGGTGAGCGCGCGGCGCTGCAAGAAGCGTTACGCCTCAATCCGGCATGGGGATACGCGACCAGACAACTCGCGGATTCACTTGAAGCCGAGGGGGACTTCAGGGCATCCCGGGAACGGCTCGAGACGGCACTCCGTCACTCACCAACGGATGGTGTGTTGCATGGATTTCTCGGGTACACGCTCTGGCAGCTTGATGAGCGAATGCAAGCAATCACGCATTTACAACGAGCCGTTCGACTGGATATCGGATATACCTGGGCCTGGAACAGCCTCAGCCGCTATTCCCGACTGCTGGAACAACCACAGTGCGCCATCGACTTGGCTCGGGATATCGCCGCAGAACGTCCCGGAGAACCCCGTGCTTGGATGGCGGTCGCCCGTATGGCGGAGAATACCGACGAACAACTCACGGCATTGGATTGCGCGATACGTCTGGCGCCGTTCATGGTCGACGCCCATCTCCTCAAACTGGATCTTCTCATTGAACATGAGCGTTTCGATGAAGTCCTCACGGCATTGCACACAACTGCTTGGGGCGCCCATCCCCCGGTGCCGTTGCGCATCAAGGAGCCTGAAGTACTTGCGGCACGCGGCGAGAAAGATGCCGCGATCTCAACTCTACAGACGATTATGGCAGATGATCCCAATAATCGGGACGGATGGGAATTACTGGCCGATTGGCAGTTAGAGCGAGAATGTTACCAGGACTATCTTGCAGCGGCCCGCGAACTTCACCGCATCGACCCGAACAGTCCCTACGCCTTGGGGTATCTCGCCGATGCTTTGTTGAAGGCCGAACCTGAGACGGATGTGCGGCCCTACCTCCGCCGAGCCATTCACATAAAGGCCGATTACACGTTTGGAGCCAACCTGTTATTCGATCTCGAACTCCAATCCGATGCCTATGATGCTGCGGAAGGAGTCCTTGAAAAGCTTCGGGCACACAGCCCTAGTGGAGCGACTCGCCTCCGCACTCTTCGTCTGGCCATCGCCCGAGGTTCGCGCGACAAGGCTGGTGAAGCTTTCCGCGAGATGTGCTTCGCCACGGGCGACATCGAACCGTATCGCGAAGCCCTACAGGCTCTCAGCACAGCAGGGTGGCAACGTGACGCCGCCCAGGCACTTGAACAATTCATCCTTGATCCGCATGCCAATCCCGTGCTTGGAACCTTGTGGGTCGAGCAACGGAACGTCGTCGAGTTCACGCTCCGGCCGTTCCGCGGGTTCGGAAAGGTCCTCAAAAACGGCGAGACGGGTCAATTAGCCGCTCAGGCTTTGTTGCGGCGCCTTGCGGACAGCAAGGCCACGTTGTCCATCCGATACCTTCTCAGGCAATACGGGAACGACCTGGCGAAGCATGACACGACACATGGATTGATGGGATATGCGTTAACCTGTATCAATGCCCCCCGTGCTGTCGTGACGTGGTTCGGGGATTGGCGGCAGAAGGATGGCGTACCCGCTTGGGCTCTGCTGAATCTTGCCTGCGCCTTTCGAGACCTTGGACGTTATCAGGACGCCTGCGCAGTGAGTTGTCACGCTCTGACGCAAGAGGAAGATCACACGTTCCCCGAACATCGGGTCTGGCTGGCGTACGATGCGGTCAAAGTCGGTGCGCATGCCCGCGCACATGACCTGTTGGCCTTGATCCAGGAGAATTCGGTGAGCGGCTACTACCAGTTCGTCATCGCCGTCACGCGGCTCCACATTCTGACGGGAGATCCCACCAAGGTCCGTGACGCCAGGAAGATCCGTGATGCATGGGAAGACGTCCGGAGGACATGGATGATCGGCTTCCTCTTCGACAGGACCCTGATCAGGATGCAATGGCATACATTTAAAGCGCTGCTACACATGGTACGGATTCGCCTCTCACAAAAACCCATTCATTAGCCCAGTGATCCGTCAGCATAAACAGCACCCTCTTCTTCTACTCGCTCGTGCCGGCAGCTCATCCGGCTAAGTACCTCTTTGACTGAACCGTCCGACGAACATCCCCTCAGCATTTTTCATCCCAATTCCACCCCGTTCTGTCCCGCCTTCCCTCAATCTCACGCTTGAATATTTGAGTCACATGTTCTATGTGTTGTGGCTGGTTTTCAGGACTGTTTACGACATAGATGCTTTCCGGCACCACTGGAGATATACAAGCCGCTCTTGCATACACCAGCATAGGGAAATATGCAGACCGTACTATCGGAGGAGACGCTGATGACACAAATGACAGCCGTGCAGATCACCGAGCCGAGAGGTCCCTTCAAGGTTGTCCATCGTCCGATACCTGAACCACAACCCAACACCGTCCGTGTGAAAATCCAAGCTTGCGGGATTTGTCACAGTGACATGTTCGTTAAGGAAGGCCATTGGCCGGGACTTCAATACCCCCGGGTCACAGGCCATGAGGTGGCCGGTGTGATCGATGCGGTCGGTGACGGAGTGGTGGCATGGCAGAAAGGTCAGCGGGTCGGCGTGGGATGGCACGGAGGCCATTGCGGCCGATGCACGCCATGCCATCGAGGTGATTTTTTCGGATGCCAACACTTCCTCGTCACCGGATTTC
>JAOUPN010000327.1 GCA_029879905.1 Nitrospira sp.
CCGTTTTCAAGAGGGCCACACACAACCGTTCGGCCCTTCGGCAGACGGTTCTAGCCTGATGAAGAAACCCGGACACCTTGCCGCCGCCCGGCAAAATAAATTCTTTGAGCGGCGTCAACTCTTCCTGGCATTGATCGATCACATGTTCAAGATGCAGAACATCCTTTGCCGATACCTGCGGCATGTTCTCGAATGTCTGACCCGGCGCGGTTGCCAGAATACTCCCGACATCGAATAATTTGTTCTGAACCCACCGCAGCTCGTCTTCGAGTCGCTTCGCCGATGGGTTGTCCACCACGACATCGGCGTTCATGACACGCACCACCCCGACGATCGAGTTCAACTCATCGATGGTCCCATACGCCTCGACCCGCAAACTGTCTTTCCAGACCGGCTGCCCACCTGCCAGTCTGGTTTTTCCCTCATCGCCCGTTCTGGTGTAGACCTTGGTGATGCGCATCACCGCTCCTCCTTCTTGTCGTCGACATGATCGGTCCACGATTCATAGCGGAATATCATAGTTCATCCGCACGCCGCCGAAAATTGAACGAATCGGCCGGCCATAGAGAAAGATCTCCTCATACTCCTCGTTAAACAGATTGTCCACACGCACGTAGGCTTGCCAATTCTTCGTCACATCATACGATGCCGACAGGTCGACGATATTGAACACTCCGAGCTTTTGGCTCGACGCATTAAATAAGTTATTGTTCCTGGCTCCCACGAATCGATAGTCGATGTTGAGTCTCAACGCTTCAATGGGCTGATAGGTGAGACCCACCGTTGCCTGATCGACCGGCCAGCGCGGAAGTCGCTTGTCGCCTCCCAATGGATTCTGCGCGGTATCGAACGCGCGAGTCAATGTATGGGTATATTGGCCGCGCAATTCCAGTCCCTTAATGACCTTGGCCTTGAATCCGAACTCCCACCCTTGCGTTTTGGCCTCCGCCACATTGATCGGACAAAATCCGAATGACTCAGGAGGACATAAGGCGCCTCCTGACGCGAATTGAATTAAGTTGCGAAACCTATTCCAAAAGTACCCGGCATTCAACTGAAGGCGGCCATTGAAGAGGTGCTGCTCGATGCCGAGGTCCATGCTCAAACTTTTTTCCGGCTTGAGGGTGGGATTGCCGAATCCCTGGAAGTAGAGGTCATTCAGCGTCGGTGCCTTAAACCCGGTGGCATAACTTCCACGAAATCTCGTGCCGGTTTCTTTAAGGTGATACCCTCCTGTCACACGATAGGTCGTGACGTCTTCGAACGTATTGTAACTGTCATGCCGCCCACCTGCCGTCACAAACAGCCGGTCCCAGAGGGTCAGCTGTGCTTGCGCAAACCCGGCATTGGACGAGATGGTTCGAGCCGGCTGTCCTGTCCCGAAGAACCCGGGGGAGTCGCCCTCTTCTCTCCGAAATTGATAGCCCGCCGTCAGCAGCAGCATCTCGCCGATCCTGATATCGTTTTGCCACTCCAGTCGTCGATTCAGGATTTCCAGATCGCTGGACCACGGCGTAAAACAGGTATCGAAATTCGGGAAGCAGGATGTCGGACTGGCGGTGATATACCGCCTGGTATTCAGGTTGAATCCCGCTGTCCCGCTGCTGCTCAGCAACCGTTCGTTGGCCTGCGACAGCGTCAACTTGGTCGTCCACCATGAGGTCAACGGCTGCCGCCATGTTCCGTTGAGAATGATATTGCGGTTCGTTGATCGTGCGCCGAAGATGTCAGCCGGGGCTCCGCTGTCGGCAAATCCGTCAAACCTGCTCCGGGAATCGTACCATCGGAGATTGAACTCGACACGACCGTCTTGGGGAAGTGCCGCACCGAGTTTGGCGGACGCTTGCCAATTATGGAATCCGTCCCGCTCAAAGGCCCCTCGACCATAATTGATGGCCGAATAGCTGCTGGTATCCCAGCGAGACACCGTCGCAGAAAAGTCGAACGGCCCCTTGGCCCCTGAAACCTGCCCTCCTTCGCGAACAGTCGCAAAAGAGCCGTACTCAAAAAACGCCCCGACTCTTGGTGTGCCGGAGCCTTTCTTGGTATAGATGCTGATGACCCCGCCGATGGCATCGGACCCATAGAGCATACTTTGGGCTCCACGGAGAATTTCAATCCGATCGATATTCTCGGCCGTGAGATTGGCAAAATTATATCCGCCGTCGGTCGGACTGTTGACGATGACTCCGTCGATCATCACAAGCGTATGCCGGGCAAATGCCCCTCGCATCTGCACCGTCGCGAGCGTCCCGGCGCCGCCGGTAGATGTAGCAAAGACGCCCTGTGCCAGGCGCAGCCCATCGATGACCGTTTTAATGTTTTTGCGTTCCAGTTCCTCTCCGGTAATCACCTCAACCGCGCTCGTAAGGTGCGAGACGGGAACTTCCGTCTTTGTCGCACTGACGACGACGTCCGGAGTTTCGATCACCTCCGGAGCCTCCGATGGCTCAGCCTGTGCGGATTCTTCAGGTAAGACAGGATGGGAGAAAACGGCCATCCATAATAGGACGACACCGGCACGACACACACGACTCCGTAAATACGACAACATGACTGCCTCCCTTGTGCTCGAAGGGTTGAGTCGAATCGACTGTCGGCTGGGTCTCCTGACTTGCGGATCATTGCGTTCGTCCCCCTTCCCGCCTTCGGATGTGACAAGTGACAGGTGATGCGTGCTGCGCCGAAACTTTAGTGATTTCGACTCATCACACTTCACTGATGACTCATCACTGCCTTCAAGACAGTGGCCTAAACCGGACGAACACTCCCCGCTTACAGTGGCGGCACCGTGATGGATTTGCACCATCTTCCCCGTCACCGGCAGCTATCCTACTAACGCACCTTCCTCCACATATCGTCCCCTGTCTGGTTCATCAGCCCGGCGGCCGGGGACAACACCGCCGATGATCTTGTCACGGTGAGAGCCCCGCTGAAGGCAACGTCACCCTCGGCGTGCCGGTCTGCGGATGGCAATCCACCACCACGTCGCATCCATAGACCTTGCGCAAGATATCCGGTCTGATCGTGTCGGCCGGAGTCCCGCCCGTATAAATCTTTCCGACCTTCACCATCAGCACACGATCACAGAGCAGACTCGCCACATTCAAATCATGTGACACAAGTACGACCGTGAGCGACCGCTCCTTGGTCAATCGTTGCACCAATTCACACATCTCAATTTGATGATTGAGGTCAAGAAACGCCGTCGGTTCATCGAGCAAGAGAATACGCGGCTCTTGTGCCAAGGCGCGCGCCATGATGACACGTTGTCGCTCTCCTCCGGACAAGTCGGATAGTAGCCGATCAGCCAACCCCAGCACATCGGTCTCCGCCATGGCTCGATGTGCGGCAAACAGATCCTCTTCCCGTTCATCTCCTACACCCAGTCCCCACCACCCGGATTGTCGATGAGGAAATCGGCCCATCAAGACCGTCTCCGCGACAGTGAACGGAAAAACCTGTGCCTGTTCTTGCGGCACCAGAGCCAATATCTTAGCAATGGCCGTGGGAGGCAATTCATTGACCGCCTGCCCCTCAAGATGAATCGTCCCCGAGTACGGGCGCAACAGGCCCGCCGTCAATTTAAGCAGCGATGACTTACCGGACCCGTTGGGGCCCACAATGCCCACCACTTCTCCGGAAGCCACCTCAAACGACACATGATCGACCGTCCAATCACGACTCGGCTGTGCGGAACCATAGCGGAACGTGACCTGATCGACCGCAATCGCCGGTATATCCGACTGACAACCAACCTTCTGTTCAACACCGTGCGACATCGTGACCTATCCCAATCTCAGCACTCAGGACTTCCCGTGAAACGTGAAAAGTGAAACGTGAACGGTGCGACGTGAAACCCAAAACCCGCTTGGCCGGCCGTTATTGAGCCATGCCCGGTTCGGCAAGCTCTTCGCCCTCCCCAAGAAGTCTCAGCACTCAGCCCTCATCTCTCAGCACTCTTCGGTCGCCCTCAGTCCTCAGTCCTCGCTACTCAGTCCTAAATTCTGTCTCAGCACTCACGTCTCAGCACTACTCGGTTGTCCTCAGTCCTCAGTCCTCGCTACTCAGTCCTGGATCTTATCTCCACCCTCAGCACTCAGTTCTCAGCCCTTCCCCCTCAGTCCTTACTCCTTACTCCTT
>JAOUPN010000070.1 GCA_029879905.1 Nitrospira sp.
CCGCCATCGGACGCAGGAGTTCGGACAATTCCCCCACATGATCTCGTGCTCTTTCTCTTGTCCTTTTCCCCTCCGCTCACCTTGCATGCAACGAGGCGTTCTGCGATTTCGGAAGAGCGTTCACACAATTTGCCTTGCGGGAAACCTCGTCACTCTCGCACCCAATCGTTGTGGACAGGTGTTCAATGAGGTTCGTGAGCGTAGCATGCACACCCTTTGCTATGTGGCGGAGCTCCGGCTCTGTGTATTGCAGCGGAACCAACCGCCGCCGCTGCCATCCTTTGAGCGCAAACACCTTCGCTGCCTCCGGATATAACTCTCCACACATCATCACGAATTCCCGTCCTTGGCTGTCTTCAAAGATCACGCCTTTTATTCTCATGCCGGCCCCTCCCTTTTCATGCACACAACTTCTCTGCACATCGTCCCACCGTACTCTGCGAATTCACCCTGTATACTGAAATACAGAACATCACCATCCTTTGATCCAAGCATACGTCGTTCATGAGTACGCTGGGTCATGTGCAGCAACGGATCAACATCGAGTCGGAGGCCGTTTACGCTGTTTCGTGTCCCCGTTCCCCGATGAAACAATCAAGAACTTCCTTACTTGCTTCGTAATCGAAGGAACCGTGCAAGTCCATAGGGAATACCCCGAAAACAGAGGAGGAGATTACTGAGGCCATTTGCCGACGAGAGAAGAACCCTTTGGGGGGACATGACGGGTCTCATTCCCGCATTCCCGTGCCACACACGACGGCAGTATCGATCTTCTGGCAGCCATGGGAACGGAACACTCGTAGAGAGGAGAGGCGGGGCTCCCGGGAGGACATGGGAACCCCGCCGCAAAGTGGGAGAGGGCAGGCTCCCACTTCATTGCCGGTACAAGGTTATGCCGGCAACTGTCATTCAACCTCAGTACTGCAGCTGCAAAGCAACGTGGAACGAATCCACCTTGTTCCCTGCCGTAGTAGGCGCCCAAGGACCGGCTGGTCCGCCCTTGCTTCTCAGATCGCCATACGTATAGTAGACAGACACTCTCGCGTTGTGACCGTCGATGACATAATTGACCCCACCTTCCCATTCATTCCGCGTGGAACTTTCAAGCGGATGGATGGCAGTAAACCGTGCATAGGGCTGGAACCTTCCGATGCCCACCTTGGTCGGAATCAGATACAAGCCGTAGACAGTCCAGGAATGGCCACTAAAGGTACAAAAACACGATCCCGCTCCCCCAAACGTGGTGGTATTAAACGCAGCTTGGGAATACCGTGCCCACTGTCGCTTGAACTCGCCGTTAAAGGTCAAGACACCCATGTTGTTCGGCAACAACTTTTCCACCAATAGATCGACGGTCATCCCGGTGAAATCACTCACACCAAACGGTGCGGCGGCATTGCCCGCTCCGTCCTTCTGATGCTGTCCGGAGAGACCGATGGCTAGGAGGTCACCGGCCGTCCCATAATACGTGCCGGCCGTGTAATAGCCAGGGGCCGGCTCATCGTTGAGCAAATTCCACTGCAACCGCCCCGTGTACATCAAGCTGCTGCCGCCATTCGTCCTGGACCGCAACCCTTGAGATACGGAGAGGGCGTACAATAAATGTGTCCCGCCCGGATGCACCTTCCCCCAAAAGGTCGCCGCATTGTCACGGCCGTAGAGCCCGGCTCCGGCATTGAAATTCCCACTAAAGTCCGCAGGATGAAACGGCGTCCGAAATCCATCGAAGGTCGCATGATAGAATGGTCCGTTCAACTCCCCGCGCTCGCTCGGCAACAGCATCCGGCCGAACCAGATATTCACTTTTTCATCGAACTCGAACTTCCCGATGGCATCCAAGAGGCCGATCCCCGAATTGCCGCCGAATTGATTCGACCCGCCGCCGACGTTGCAGTTGAAACATTCGGTATTGAACTCGAACCCGATATACTTGTGCAATTTGCCGTTGATATAAATTCGGGCATTATCGACCTTAAAATCATTGGTGTAGTGCCCGGCTGGGGACGCCCCTTCTATCGCGTTGAAGCTCGTTCGGATCCCCATGCCGATTGAAATCCACTTGTCCTCGTCCGCCTTGATCACCCCGGCCGCGTTCGCACCTGGCGGTGCAGCGGCCATCCCAAAAATGAGGCCTATGACCGCAACGAGAACGATGACTTTTCGCCGCAGTCTTGCAAGATCCACATCCATGTTGAACCTCCTTGTGATTGTGAGTACCGGAAGCTAGACCGTCAGATGTTCTCGCACCATGTCGGCATTCAACTCCGTGCTCTTCCCCTGAGCCATGATCGCGCCTTTAGCCATCACCACATATTTCTCCGCCAGACGGGCGGCAAAATGCAGTCCTTGTTCGACCAATAAAATCGCAAAGCGGCGCGAATTCTTAAATCCGATAATGACGTCTTCGATCTGGTCGACGATCGAGGGCTGAATGCCCTCTGTCGGTTCATCCAGCAAGAGCAACTTCGGGCTGGACAGAATCGCGCGGCCGATCGCCAATTGTTGCTGCTCCCCCCCGCTCAACACACCGCCGGGCCGATGGAGAATCTGCGTGAGTTTAGGAAACAGAGTGTAGACTTCATCAAAGGCTTCTTGCTCGGACACATCACCGGTGATGGGAGGGCGATTCCAATAGCCAAGCAGGAGATTCTCACGCACGGTCAGATGTGGGATGATTTCCCTCCCTTGCGGCACATATGCCAACCCATTCTTCGCCCTACGGTCGGTCTTCCACGTCGTGATGTCCGTACCGTCGAACGTAATCGTCCCGCCTTTTGTCGGCAGCAAGCCCGTCAAGGTTTTCAGCGTCGTGCTTTTCCCCACACCATTGCGACCCATGAGACACACCACCTCTCCCGGGTCAATCGTAAAGGACACGCCCCGGAGAATATGACTCTCCCCATAATAGGCATCGACGTTGTCCATCTTAAGAATCATGTGCGTTGTGTCCCTCTAGTCATTGACTTTCTTGTTCGTATGGCCTTCCTTGCCTAATGTGCGACTTTTGCCCGCCCCAGGTAGATCTCTCTGACATGGTCATTCGCCTGAACCTGCTCCACGGTTCCCTCACAAATCACGGTGCCTTCTGCAAGCACCGTGACGATACGGGCGATTTGCCGCACAAAATCCATGTCGTGCTCAATGACGACAATGGCCTGTTTTTCCGACAGAGCCTGCAACAGATGTCCTGTCTGCTCCGTTTCCTTGTCGCTCATCCCGGCAACCGGCTCATCTACCAGAAGCAGCGATGGTTCCTGCAAGATCACCATGCCGATTTCCAACCATTGTTTTTGACCATGGGACAAGGCCCCGGCCCGATCATAGGCAAATGCAATAAGTCCGATGGTCTCTAGGACTTCGTCGATACGGGCGCGCTCGGCCGGAGTGGATTTCCCCATCAACGTCGGAAAGACGCCTTTGCTCGCCCGCTTCAGAGACAAATCCAAGTTCTGCCACACCGACAAATTGCCGTAGACCGAGGGAGCTTGGAATTTCCGGCCGACTCCAAGTTTGGTGATGGTTTCCGCATTTTTTGTGGTTAAGTCGATGTTGTTGCCGAAACGGACGGTTCCGGATGACGCCTTGGTTTTCCCGCAAATGACGTCCAATAATGTGGTCTTGCCGGCGCCGTTCGGACCGATCACCACACGAAGCTCGTTATACTTGACATGAAAGTTGCAGTTGTTCAGCGCCTTGAAACCGTCATAGTCAACAATGATGTTTTCACAGTCGAGAATCCGGTCGTCTTTCGTCATCTTAAGATCCTCCCTGTGCCTTCTGGACGGCCAGGCCACGCGCAGGCGACTTGCCGGAGAAAAACCTTCTAATCAACCCCACCAACCCGTCCGGAAACATGGTGACCACTACCACGAAGAGCCCACCCAAAATAAACGGCCAGGCTTCCGGAAAATAGTTGGTCAACACACTGCGACCATAGTTCACCACCACCGCCCCCAGGACCGCACCTATTAAAGTACCTCGCCCACCGACCGCCACCCAGATGACCACTTCCAACGACGGTAACACGCCGATCTGCGCCGGGGTGATGATCCCCACCTGCGGCACATACAGCAGCCCCGACAATCCGGCGAGTCCGGCCGCCACGACGAACACGAAGAGCTTAAAGACCCAGGGGGTATAGCCAGAGAACGTGACTCGCGATTCGCTGTCCCGAATGGCAATCAAGACCTTTCCGGCACGCGACGCGACAATCCACCGACAGAGTAAAAACGCACCGATGAGCGCCACCACCGTCAGAATATAGAGTGCCCGTTGCGTAGAAACGTCCGTCAGGCGGAACCCCAGAATTTGCTTAAAATCGGTCAGCCCGTTGGTCCCGCCGAGTCTCGTCTCGTTCCGGTTAAAGACGAGCCAGGCGGCAAAAGCCAGAGCCTGTGTAAGAATGGCGAAATACACGCCCTTAATGCGGCTGCGGAAGGCCAAAAACCCGAAGATCGTCGCAAAGACCATTGGAACCACCAATGCACCCACGAGCCCCGCACCAAAATTCTTGAAGGGGACCCAGAACCACGGAAGTTCCTTGACTTGAGTCCACACCATGAAATCCGGCAGGTCACTGCCGTAGACACTTTCGGACCCGATCTGCATCGTCAAATACATCCCCATGCAGTAGGCGCCGAAACCGAAAAATACCCCTTGGCCTAAGCTCAGCACACCGCAATAACCCCAAGTCAGATCAAGGCCGAGCGCAAGAATGGCAAAACACAGAAACTTGCCGAATTGGTTCAGCCGGAAATCCGATAGATGCAGCCACGAGTCTTCCGACGGCAAGACGTTCAAAAGCGGCAGCACCACAAGAAACAGGGCCGCAGTCAGATAAAAGGCCAGAGTTTCCCGGCTGTCGTACGGAGGGCGTATCGATTCAGGCATCGGCACTTCGTCCTTTCGCGGCAAAGAGCCCTTGAGGTCGCCATTGCAAGAAGAGGATGACCCCAACCAAAATAAACACTTTCCCATAGACTGCGCCGCTTATCGGCTCGATCAGCTTATTCAGCCCGCCGATGCCCAACGACGCCCAGATCGTCCCGGCCAACTTCCCGACTCCGCCCGTCACCACTACCATGAAGGAATCCACGATGTAGTTCTGACCAAGACCCGGATCCACGTTGCCGACCATTGTGAGTGCCCAGCCCGCAACCCCCGCCAATCCTGACGCAAATGCGAAGGTATAGGAGTCGACTTTCCTGGTCGGGATCCCCAAGCAGGCACTCATGTTGCGATTTTGGGTCACGGCACGGACCCGCAACCCAAGGTTCGATCGAAAGAGCAGATAGTAAATGCAGATGACGCAGATAATGGTCAGGCCGATGATGAACAGCCGGTTGTACGGCAAATACACTCCCACCATCACCTGCGCCCCGCCACGCAGCGCCTGTGGTGCGATAACGGCTGTCAGATCCCCGAAATAGACACGCGCCGCTTGCATGAGGATCAGACTGACTCCCCAGGTCGCCAATAGGGTTTCGAGCAGGCGGCCATAGAGAAATCGGATTACGGTCGCCTCCAACACCCAACCGACTCCGGCGGCGGCGAGGAACGCCACGGGCAAGGCTATGGGGAAATACCAGTCAAAGACATCCGGTGAGAACCACGCGATGAAACATTGTTGCGTGACAAAGGTGGCATAGGCACCGATCATCATCAGCTCGCCATGGGCCATATTGATCACGCCCATAAGGCCGAAGACGATGGCCAGACCCAGCGACATGATCAACAAAATGGAGCTGAGACTAATCCCTCTGAAGAGCGTCTCCATACTCGAAGCCCACCAGGACCATGATTCAATTTGCGACATGGCGGCTGTTGCCGCGGTCGCCACAGTCCGTTGCTGATCTGTCGCCCCTTCCGCCGTACCGGCATCAATGAGTTCTTGCAGCTTCGAGACGCTGTTTTGGCTGCGCAGTTCCCCCAATGCCTTCACCGCTGCCAGTTGCACGGTAGAATCGTCGGACTGCAATTCCAACAAATTGGCGGATTCATCCATGGTGTAGCGGACCCACCAAACAGCCTCCTTCTCCGCCGCCTGCTTCAGATATGGAATGGCTTCCACGCGCCCCGCCATGGCCAGATCAGATGCGGCCGACCGACGCGAATCCGACGACTCGTTCGATAGGTTCGCGCGGTTCTTCAGCATATCGACTACGGGCTTGATCGCGACGCGTACCGCTCGACCGCCTGCTTCCCGAATCTCATCCAGCTTAGGGATAAGCCCGATGTCGCCATGATTGATCAGCACGGCCGCAGCCGCCTTCCGCACCTCAACCTCGTCGCTGGTAATATCCACCAGCGCCTGTGCGATCAGCGCTTCCGTACTCGCACCGGCCGCATCGGCGGAAGACGGCTCCGATCCGTCGTCAGCACAGAGCCCTTCCGCCGACGAAATCAGTCCGACCACACTCGCCATTACAACCGCCCCAACGAGGGCCTGCCACCATCTCGTCATACGTCCCTTCCTCACATGACCTTCCCGATGCGCTCTCGAAGCGGATATGTGCCGCTACATCCGAACACCGCTCCGCCGACCTCCGGTTATTTTTTCTGATATGTCCCTTTATGTTTGATCCAATCGCATCCCTTTTCCGGATTCGTAAATTCGCTCCAGGGCTCCGGCTTGACCAATCCCTTCGATCTCCAGATCACCTTAAGCTGGCCGTCTTTGAGAATTTCGCCGATGAGCACCGGTTTGTGCGTATGCTGATTGCAGCAATCCATCATGATGGTTCCACCCGGTGCCAGATACTTCTGGCCATACACAGCAGCACGGACTTTATCCACGTCGATTGATTTCGCCTGCTCTACCGCCTGTTTCCACACATGGACGCCGAAGTAGGCTGCTTCGATCGGATCGTCGGTGACCCGGTTATCTCCGTCCGGCAAATTATTGCGTTTGCAGTAGGCTTTGAAATTGGCCACAAACTTCTTGTTCTGCGGGGTATCGACGCTCTGATAGTAGTTCCACGCCGCCAGGTGGCCGACTAACGCACTGGTGTCCATCCCGCGGAGTTCATCTTCGGCAACGCTGAATGCCATGATCGGCGCATCTTCCGCACGCAGACCCTGGTTGCCGAATTCTTTGTAGAACGGCACGTTACTGTCGCCGTTGATCGTACTGATGACGGCAGCGCCGCCTCCGGCGGAGAATTTCTTAATCTTGCCGCAAATCGTTTGATAGTCTTGATGATGAAACGGTGTGTATTCTTCTGCGATGTTGGCCGCCGGTACACCTTTGGCCAACAACATCGCCCGTAAGATCTTGTTGGTCGTACGGGGATAGACGTAGTCGGTTCCCAACAGATAGAACTTCTTGTACGAGCCGCCCTCGTCGCTCATGAGATATTCCACCGCCGGCTGGGCCTGCTGGTTGACCGCCGCACCGGTGTAGAACACATTCCGGGAGCATTCCTCCCCCTCATATTGTACGGGGTAGAACAACAGCCCGTTGTTCTTTTCGAAGACCGGCAAGACCGATTTACGGCTGACCGATGTCCAGCAGCCGAACACGACGGAGACCTTATCCTGCAACAACAGCTGTTTGGCTTTTTCAGCAAACAGATCCCAGTTGGAGGCAGGATCGACGACCACAGGCTGGACCTCACGGCCCATCACACCTCCCGCTTTATTGATCTCCTGCACCGCCATCAACACGACATCGCGCAACGAGACTTCGCTGATGGCCATCGTACCGCTGAGTGAATGGAGTACACCGATTTTGATGGGGGGCCCCCCTGCCGCATAGGAGAGTGCGTAATGACCCAGATTGCCCAACAGCGCCGCTACGCCGATACCTGCAGTGACACGCCCGGTCTGACTTAAAAACTCTCGTCGGGACGACCCGACAGGATTACTATCCGTACGATCCGCTTGATTATCTGTGCATGGTGGTTTCTTGGTGTCCATACCGCATCACTCCTTTCCATTGCCGTTAGATGCAAACATCCGGTTGATGCATTCAGTTGCTGGAACGGAACACTCTTGAAACATCGGCGAAACGCTCGCCCACCCTCACCCTCCTTTCTCTTGATTTGCTCTTCTCCGTTGCAGCCCCGCGGCATCCATACTCAACAATGTTACGTGCATCCGCCCATCACCATTGTCGAGCGCACCATCTCACATAAGACGGCATGCTCCCATCGGGAAACCCCTGAGAAAAGATCGGGTGATCCCTGAGATCTCACAGGGAATTTGCTGTACGGTCTTGAATTGGAAATGTAAAAAATGAAGAGAGACTACGAAGTGGGCTCAATCAATCCGACACGTATCGCAAAACGGACAAGACCCGGAACATCGTGAATGTCGAGTCGCTCCATTAATTGGGCTCGATGGGTTTCAACGGTTTTCACGCTCAAGTTCAGACGACGGGCGATGTCCTTGGTGGTTTCTCCTTCTGCAATGAGTTGAAGGATTTCACGCTGACGCATGGTCAACTTGGCCAATGGACTTGAGAACCCTTCGGATTTGCCTCTGTAGGCTTCGATGGCAAATTTCGCCACCGCCGGTGTCAGATAGGCTTCGCCCCTGGCCACTGTTCTGATAGCCATCTCAAGTTCAGCTAAATCCGCACCCTTCAATAAATAACCAGAGGCGCCCGCTTGCAACGATTGCTGGAGATATTCTTCATTCGCATGCATCGACAGCAAAATCACCCGCGTGGCCGGCGATTCTTTTACGATCCGCGATGTGGCATCGAGTCCGTTCAACCCCGGCATGGCAATATCCATCAGAACCAGATCAGGAGCATCCTTTTGGACGGCATGGACAGCTTCCCACCCGTCACCGACGTCGGACACGACTTCGATCCCATCAAGTTTTTGCAACAGCGCCCGCATGCCGGCTCTCACCAACGCATGATCTTCTACAATGACAACCCGTAAATGGCTCATGGAGACATGACCTCCAACACACTATGTCGACTGGTCGGATCATGCTGTGTCAATGGGAAATGGAACTCCAGTCGGCTCCCTTGCCCCGGCGCCGAAGAAATCATCAGGTGCCCCCCTGCCAACCGCACGCGTTCTTCCATGCCGAGCAACCCCATACTTTCACCTATTTGGGCACGTCGCCGTGCCGAGGCGACATCAAATCCGACACCGTCGTCTTGGACCACAAGCATAATTTCCTGACGATGACGACGCAATATGAGATGAATAGTTTTTGCCTCAGCATACTTGGCAATATTCGTTAAGGCTTCTTGCACCACCCGAAAACAAGCCACTTCGATCACGGCGGGAATCCGTTCAGTCATCCCATCGGCAGAGATCGACAACTTCCATCCGTTCCGTTCCGCCTGCCGATTCCCATACCATCGAAGCGCCGGTATTAAACCCAAATCATCGAGAAGAGACGGACGAAGGTCCAGCGCCAAGGTTCGCACCTGGGTCAACAACTGATCCACCAGGTCCAGACTGTCCTTGAGAGGTCCGGCAAGCGCCTGTCCGATCTCGCCATGCTGAACTTCCTGCAAATCAATCTTCAATGCCGTGAGCAGCTGTCCGATTTCGTCATGCAGATCCCGAGCAAGCCGACTCCGTTCTTCCTCCTGAACTTGCATCAGGCGACTGGACAATTCCCGTAACGAGCTATTGGCGCTGCTTAATTCTGCGGTTCGCTCCTGGACCTTGACCTCCAGGGCTTCACGTCCCTGTCGCAGGAGTTTCTCCGCCCGCTTCTGCTCGCTGATATCACGAATGATTTTCGACATCCCTACGAACTGGCCGACCGAATCCTTGAGCGGCGACAGAGTGACGGACACATTGATGCGCCGACCGTCCTTAGTCAACCGTTCCGCTTCATAGGCATGGATGTCGTGTGCCCCTCGTACCGTGGACAGCAACCAAGCCTTGTCACGTTGAAGATCATTAGGGATCAGCGTCAGTATCGACGCACCGATCATTTCCGATGCCGCATACCCGAAGATACGCTCCGCCCCCGCATTCCATGAAGTTATAAATCCATTGGGGGTAATACTCAAAATAGCATCGTTGCTGCTCTCAACGATCGCCCCCAGCCTCCTGGTCGCATCATCGAGCTTCGCCCCCCTTGCTTGCCCGACAATCCACGCTGTGCTCCACAGGAGTATGACACCGATGACACGATTGAAAATCACGATGTCCATCGGAAGGCTTGGGAAAGAGAACGTATGTCCCGCAAGTATGAGAACCGTGCCGACGAACGCCACGAGATAGGGCGCGCTCAGCCACTCAACAATCCAAATGGCCAACAACACGGCGAACACATCCCCGACGATCCACACCGCATATCCCCACGGCATGAACACATCGAGGAGGAAATTCCCCACCAGGATAATTGGGATGAGTATGAGAGCGGATTTGCTGTTCATCGCATCGCAGTCCGTACGAGCCAGAAACGCGATCGCTTGTCACTCAACGGCAAATCAGACCGGGAAGAAACAGGAGGCCCACTATAGGCACGTTTGTCTATGATACCGCAAGAGAGGAATGAGGAACGGGTAGGAGAATCGTCATTCCTCGACGAGATTTAGCTCCGTATCTTGGCCGTCCGACGATTGACCGCCCATACGCCGGCAAGAATGAGGCCGGTACCAAGGATTTCGATGGCGCCGACCGACTCGCCCAGAATGAGTGCGGACAACCCGATGGCTGCGACCGGCGTCAAGTTGCCCAACACCGACGCGCGCGAGGGACCGATACCTTTTACTCCGAACAGCCATGCCTGCTGCGCCACCGCCGTGGCAAAGATCACCAAATACCCGAGGGCCAACCAATCGGACGTGGTCACGGACGCAAACCCGGCATCCATGACTTTACGGTCGGTCCAGAGAAGCGGGATCTGCAAGACCGTCGCAACCAGCAATGTCGTCCAGTTCACAGTTAACGGCGACACCCGCTCCATAATCGACCGGCTGCCGATGCTGTACAGTGCCCAACTCGCCACGCCCAGAAACACCAACGTACCGCCCAACAGCGGTTGTTCCCCGGCGGCCTGAAATCCCGCGAACGACACCAACCCGACACCGGCAAACGAGAGCAATGCACCAAGCCATACGGCGCGTAACGGCACATCACGAATCAGCATGGCCGAAAGCAGCGATGTCACGACCGGGCTCGACCCGATAATCACACCTCCCACGGCACCGCTCACATAGTTCAAGCCCATCATGATCAGCAGATGGTTGCCCAACACACCCAGACCAAGAAGGCCTAAGAGATACAGATCAGATCGGCTGACCTTGATGACACCTCCCTCTTGCGACCACCAAGTGGCCAATAAAATCGCCAACCCGCCGATATCGCGTAACACTGAGGCTTCCACTGCGGAAAAGGACCCTAAGGCCATCTTTTGCGCGACAATGGAGCCGCCCCAGAGAACGGCCGCCAACACGACCGATCCATATGCAAGCGTGCCGGATGGAGATACCATGGCCATGGGAAATACCGCTGTTTCCGACCAGCGTCAAGACCTATATTTTCAACTACCCCGTACGACTCATGATGTGGAGCCCCACTCCTTACCAGCCATAGCCCCTCTTGAGTCTTCGGCGACACCTCGCCGACGCAGGCCTTCCTTGCCTACTCCGCCGAAGCAACATTTTTGGGCTGCGAAGGCCGGGCGCCGAGGGTTTAAGATGGTACCCGTCATTCCTCCATGGCTTTCGCCTACTTCGCCAAGCCTACTCCGCCGAAGTAGCCCACAGGCTACGAAGGCTGGAAGCCGTCCGGCTTCGAAGGCCAAGCATCCATGGCTTCCTGCGGAGGCGGGTGGCTCCGTTTACCTTTCTTCATTCACTCCGTCTAACAGGGCAGACTGCATCACACAGAAGGAGTTGTCATGAACCGAAACACCTCTTTTCGCAGCTGGCTGTCCATTGTCTCGATGATCTCCGTCCTCTTGACGGGTTGCGTTAAAGATCTGGTCCGAGACGATGTAACATCTGCAAAAACCGGCACCCATTGCTCCGGTTCAGAAGGGATCGACGATTCATCCATCGCCGTGCTGCCTGTCCCCATCGTCGCGTTTTTTGTGCCTCATTTCGATCTGCACGAGATCAAGGCCGACCAATACCTGAGACGATGCGGCGACTCAACCACCCTCATCAATCGGAGAGTGACGGTCAACCGTATCGGGTGCATGCCGGCCGGCCTCACCCGCATCGTGACCCTCGGTATTTGGCAATGGTGTCCGGCCACTGTCTCATGGGAAGCGGACGTCAAAACCTCCTAGCCCTCAGCCCCATACCTACGATCCGGTTCATCCCCAGACGTAGGAAGCCATGGCCACCCGTCCCCCGCAGTCGTCTGCTATGAAGGATGGATGAAGCCGTAGCTTCCTGCGAAGGCGGATGTTGAACCTCATACAGGAAGGGCTATCTTTCGATGCACCAATGAAAGAGGAGCAGTCAGTCTCTTACGTGCAATTTCAACGCGACGGGGGGTGAAAGCGTTTGCCGCTTCCGTGGGGCAAAGGTGAGGGCGATGTTGAGAACACGCTTCGCTCCCTAGGGACAAATATACACTCAGGACTCCTAGCCAGTTATCCGGCATCACTGCCCCGCCGAATGCGCCTTCACAAATTGTCTAGTCTTGGCGGGTAGTCTACCTCCATTTTATCAAAGCTACCGTGACAGAAAACGACCGGCACTGCCGGATGAGCCTTGCGGACTTGCCACAGGAGATGAAGACCTGGACTCAACGTATCAAGGTGCAACTCAGGCCGCTGCCAGTCTAATCGCACTAGAACGAACACCTCAGGAACTACCTCACATGAACCCTTTGAAATACTCCGACTTGACCTTCCGCATCGCCACAGCTTGCCCCACACGCTGAAGCGCACCGATATGTTCGACCGAATCAAGCGGGTGAACGTCCTTCGGTCTGATTGCGGACAATCCCAGGTCGGCAAGGCCTTTCTCGCTCAACTCCGCGTTATAGCGCATATAGGTGAACAGCTTGGGTGACACCGGGCCTTTTTTGCCGATCAAATCCCCGACTTCGCGATCCAATTGATCACCGACTAAGCAGTTGCCGAACAGGCGGCAGAGCAGATCCTGTTCATTCAGCGCGGCGAACATGAGGGCGGAGGGAAGTGACGTGGCGTTATAGATAAGATTCATGTCGTTCGGCCCAAGATCTTTATTGGCATTGGGATTCGTACCGGTTCCGATCGACACAATGAGCATCTGATCTTCACCGGTGGCCCAATTGATCTGGTAAGGTTCGGCGGTGGCCATCACGAACGATTGAAACGCCGGATTGTTGTACATCGTGACTCCACCATCGACGAAGATAAACTGATACTCATCCTGTGTCCCCTGGGCGAATGTCACCACTTCGGGGGGAAAGAAGACAGGCGCTGCGGTGCTGGCACGAATCAGCTGCCATAGCGGGAGATTGAGGTTCGAGTCCTTCCGGTTACGCTGGTTATACTTCGCGAAGGGATTATTGGATACAGGCCAAGGTGAATCGGTCGTCGCGTTGCGCATGACCATCATGAGCACGGTTTGAAGCTTGTCGCTCCCAAGGGTTGTGTCCTTGCCGAACACTGTCTGCAACTTCTCTGCAAGCTTGTGATCCTCATATTTTGTCCGAAACCGTTTGAGCAGAAAGGCCTTGTCGAACATCTCACGTCCGCTGCTGATGTAGAAATCGCGAATCTCGGGAACACTCATACCGACAGAAATACAGGCTGCGATGATCGCCCCGGTACTTGTCCCGGCAACGAAATCAAAAAAATGCGCAAGCCGAAACTCAGGACCTTTTTTTAGCCGTTCTCTCAACATGCGCTCGATTTCCGCCAAGATT
>JAOUPN010000328.1 GCA_029879905.1 Nitrospira sp.
CCTGACGCACGCAGAATACGACCGGAACCAGTGGAGAACTTGAGCCATGCTCGCTAAATACATTCAGGAAGCCAACACCGACTACCGCCGCATTCGGCAGCGGATTCCCCTCGGTCCGTTACGGACGGAAGCCGACTATAACCGGGCGGTGAGCGTCCTCGATGAAATCCTGGATGAAATCGGCCAGCACGAAACCCACCCCCTGGCCGACCTTGCTGAAACCCTGGGCCTCTTTATCGAAGCGTATGAGGACGCCCATGTCCCCTACTCAGATTCTTCCGCCTCCGAAATCGTCCGCTCATTGATGGAAGAACATGCCCTCAAGCAATCGGACTTGCCCGAGATCGGCAGCCAAGGCGTCGTCTCAGAAATCCTCTCCGGCAAACGAGACCTGAACGTCCGCCAAATCACCCACCTCGCCGCCCGCTTCGGCGTCTCACCGGCAGTCTTCATGCCCGTTCCGAAGAAATCCAGCAAACGCCCCTCGCCCCGAAGGCGCGTAGCTGACTGACGGTAATGTAGACGACTGTTTCGAGCCCTGGCCCAAAAGGCCGCAGCCTAATCCGACCCAAGCACCAATATTATTGAGCGAATAGCACGCATCAGATGCAAGTCAAGCAACGGCCCCAAACAAGACCAATGCTGACACCACTTCCTTCATATATTGGGATGGACCAAATCGGTCAGAAAAAGTAAAATACGGCCGATTGTCTAACCTCATGTGTCGTCAATATTGTGCGGATGTTGGCATGCCTTTACCTTCCAGAGAATCCAAGAAGCTTAGCCATTCCTTGAAGGCTAAAGCAGTGGATTTATTCTGCGGAGCAGGCGGACTTACCCGTGGCTTGCTTGACGCTGGAATACCTGTAGTCGCGGGCTATGACACCGACAACGCCTGTCGGCACGCTTACGAACACAACAATACAGGTGCGAAGTTCTTTACTAAGAGCGTTAGCGACCTTGACGGCAGGACGCTTGCGAATCACTACCCCAAAGATCATGTCCGTATCCTTGTCGGTTGCGCCCCATGCCAACCATTTTCAAGATATACCCAGGGCATGAACACGAAGACAGACTCCAAATGGAGCTTACTCCACGAGTTTGCTCGCCTAGTCCGCGAGTTAAAACCGGATATCGTCAGTATGGAAAATGTGCCGGAACTCGAGAGGCACTCTGTTTTCGAAGACTTCCTTGCTACGTTGTCTGACGAAAGATTTCATTTTGATGAAGACGAGGGAAAGCGTATCGTCTACTGCCCTGATTACGGCATCCCCCAACATCGACGTCGACTTGTGATCCTGGCATCAAGACTTGGCCCCATTGAACTCATACCGCCTACCCATAACCCAGACAGCTATCGCTGCGTGAAGGATGTTTTGAGAGAATTGCCCCCCCTCGCCGCAGGTGAAGTCTTCGCCGAAGATCCCCTTCATTGCAGCAGCCGACTATCGTCATTGAATCTCCGCCGCATCCGCAGATCGAAACCAGGAGGTACCTGGCGTGACTGGCCGAATGAATTAATTGCCGATTGTCATCGCGCCAAATCTGGCAAGACCTACCCAAGCGTCTATGGTCGAATGGAATGGGATAAACCATCGCCTACGATCACGACTCAATTCTTCGGCTTTGGCAACGGACGATTCGGCCATCCCGAACAGCATCGCGCCATCTCCTTGCGTGAAGGTGCTATCCTGCAGTCTTTCCCGCAGAACTATGAATTTGTGAAACCAGGGGAGACTTCCTCCTTCGCAACCATCGGACGCATGATTGGTAATGCCGTGCCAGTTCGGTTAGGTGAAATGGTTGGGCTGAGCATTCTCAAGCATCTTAGGGAACCCCTCACTGTCAGATAAGGGAAGCCTTATGTCCGAAGAACTTTTCCCAGCAATTCCGCAAGCCAATATTGAAGAGGCCGAATCCCAGATAGCCGAACATCATAAAATAATCGACTATGACACACGAGAGTATCCGGTTGAGGTTATCGTAGAGAAATATCTCAATCGACTGGAGGAAGACGACAATGATTTCTTTATTCCAGACTACCAACGTGAATTAGTCTGGCCAGACGAGCATCAATCTCGTTTCATTGAATCTGTCTTAATGGGGCTTCCCATTCCGCTTCTTTTCGTGGCCGATGTGAAAGGACAGGAAGGGCGAGTTGAGATCGTGGATGGCTCTCAGCGTGTACGAACACTTGCCCGTTTCATGAAAGATGAGCTTACGCTTTCAGGGCTCAAGCTGCTAACGAAACTCAATGGCTTCAAGTTCTCCAATCTTCCTTTAATCCGCCAGCGCCGCTTCGGCCGCCACACGATGAGAATGATTGAACTGCGAGAGGGGGTCAGCGAGGAAGTTCGGCGGGACATTTTCAGCCGGATCAATACCGGTAGCCTTAGGCTAAATGACATGGAAGTCCGCTGGGGTGTCAGTGACGGCCCTTTCTTGCAATTTCTTCGTGCTTGTTCCCAACAACCTCTTTTCACAAAACTAGCACCGCTCAGCAAAGCAGCAATTGACCGACGAGAGCGCGAAGAATTCGTGCTCCGTTTCTTTGCTTACCTGCGTGACTACAAAAAATTCGACCGTAGCGTCGTGGAATTTCTCAATGCCTACCTCAAGGACATGGAGAACTTTGATTCCCATATGCAATCCACTTCCCAAGCCGAGTGGGATCGCATGTTAGGTTTTGTAGATAAGTACTTCGGCACATTCAGTAAGGGCAAGGGGCACGTGCGCACCCCACGCATCCGCTTTGAAGCAATCTCGGTAGGCGTTGCCCTCGCATTACGGATCAACTCCAATCTTGTGCCAGCTTCCCTCAGCTGGTTGGAATCGGACGACTTCAAGAAAGAAATGCGCTCTGACGCAAGTAATTCTCGGCCCAAAGTCATCCGCCGTATTGAATTCGTTCGGGATCAACTTCTTGGTAAATAAATCGTGATTGGAATGCAAGAAGACTTCCAGACCCGCGTCGAGCAAATCGAAGCATACTTTGCATTTATCCAAGCGCTTGACAACCAAACCATCTTGCTAACAAGGAAAGATACGGAGGGGCCTGCCTACCCAACCAGTCACCGCGAGGATCTCCTCAGAACCTTTAAAGCCAACCTTTTCTTGATGCTTTACAACCTTATGGAGGCGACGGTAAAGAACGCCGTCGAATCTATCTTCGATGAACTTGGCAGACAAGGCATTAGCTTTGATTCTTGTCGCAGCGAAGTGAAACGAGAAGTCCTTTCTAATCTCAGGAATTGCCACAACAAGAATCACCTGCGATCTCGTAACGTGAGCGATGTCCTCCATCTGTTCCAGCATTTTTCCACCGACGCTGTGACGAAAACTTTTCAACGAACAGAGGTCGTCTCTGGCAACGTCGATGCCCGTGAGATACGTGAATTAGCAGACAGATATGGCTTTGGCAAGCCAGCCGCAGACGGCAACTTATTGTTAACGGTAAAGACGCACCGAAACGACCTTGCTCACGGTGATAAATCATTCGCCGAAGTTGGTCGAGATTTCGACGTGCCACGCTTGGAGGAAGTGAAAACCAAGACGATAGCTTACCTGTCGCAATTCATCACTAACGTCACGGAATATGTAACTCAACAGCACTACCTGGCTTCTCCTGATCGCCCCTGACCAATCATGACCAACAAACCTTCTTTTGACAACCGTCCGATCAAAATCTGATGCCTGACCATCTAACACTCGAACAGCGTTCTCGCGCCATGAAGCGAGTGAAGCTGAAGGACGGTTCACTCGAAAAATTGGTCCAGAACGAGTTACGTACCCGTGGCCTAAGATTCAGACGCCACGCACGAACTCTGCCGGGTCGACCGGACATCGTCTTTACCAAGCAAAGGGTGGCTGTGTTTGTAGATGGTGATTTCTGGCATGGCTGGCGGTTGCCTGCTTGGGAACGTACCCTCTCATCTTTTTGGCGTGACAAACTCAGAACGAATCGCGCACGAGATAATCGAAATTTTCGGAAACTACGGTCACTCGGATGGAAGGTTATCCGTCTATGGCAACATCAAATTGCCACTGACCTTGAGGGCAGTATTGCGAGGGTTACGAAGACGGTTGCCTCAAGATGAAGCAAAGAGCACTGCAGAGTAA
>JAOUPN010000329.1 GCA_029879905.1 Nitrospira sp.
CGCCGCTGCGCAAGGGCTGGAGTATCTCATTAAATTGGTCGAGCGTGAAGGCAGGCATGATCGCCAGCGGTGTCATCGTGAGCAACTCAGCTTCACTATAGTCGACTTGGGAGCAGGCGCCGCGGTTACAGTAGACGAAGCAAAGCGTGTCGGCATTGAACATGAAGACACAATCAAGCGTCTGATCAAGCGTGGATTTGAACCGTTGGAGGTCGGCGGCTTGACGCTGTTTCATCGCGTTGTCCTGCTTACGGTCGGTAATATCCTCCGAAATACCAAGGAGAAATTGGGGATGCCCGGTATCGTCGAAGATGGGAATCTTTTTGGTGCGCAGAAACCGTGTGCCCTGCGATCGTGTCCATACCGGTTCTTCGAGAATGGTCAGCATTTCGCCGGTCGACAGTACTTTGCGGTCTTTGTGGGTGAAAAAGTCCGCTTCCTCTTTCTGAAAGATATCATGATCGGTTTTGCCGATGATGGCTTCTTTTGTTACCCCGAGCAAATCGGTGGTGGCCTTGTTGACGAGCGCATAACGGAGGTCCGATGCATTCTTGACGAAGATCATATGCGGCACATGCTCGATGACCGAATGCAGAAATGTCATGGATTGTTGCAATTCCAGGGTCGTTGCCTTGCGTTCACTGATGTCGCGGATGATGCCGATGTAGTGGCGCGTGCTGCCTACGCGCATTTCATTGACTATGATACTCATGGGGAAGCTGGAGCCGTCCTTGCGAAGCCCCATGACTTCTCGTTGGCTGCCGATGATATGAGTGCGGCCGGTCTCATGGTAGCGTTGCAGGTATCCGTCGTGCTCGCTTTGGTAGGGTGCCGGCATCAAGTATTTGATGTTGCGCCCGCGCACTTCGCCGCTTGTGTAGCCGAAGATTATCTCGGCGGCGGTATTGAACGACTCGATGAGGCCCTGTTCACTGATGGTGATCATGCCGTCCACGGCATTGTCGACGATGGCATCCAGGCGGATTTCATGCTCCTGCAGCAGGACAAGCGCGCATTGGAGTTCTAGGTTCTGCAACCGTTGGTGCAGCAGCATGACCACGTGCTTTGACAGAATGCGCAGGGCATTGAGTTGTTCCTCGGTCAATTGTCGCGGAGTTCGGTCAATGACGCACAGGGTGCCCATTGCGTGTCCGGAGGGCATGACAAGGGGCATGCCGGCATAGAAGCGGATATGAGGTTCTCCAGTGACCAATGGGTTGCCTGAAAATAGTGGATCTTGTGTGGCATCGGGGACGATGAAGATATCCGGTTGTTGGATGGCATGGGTGCAAAAAGAGATATCGCGCGGCGTTTCGAATGCCTCAATGCCCACTTTGGCTTTACACCGCTGGCGGTGTTCGTCGACCAGGCTGATCAGGGCAATCGGCGCGCCGCAGGTCATTGCAGCGAGATTGACCAGGCCGTCGAAGAGATCGTCCCGGTCTGAGTCAAGGATCAGCAGCCGGTTTAGTTCGTCCGATCTGGCTGCTTCGTGTTCTGACGAGTTGCCGGGCGTCATGTTCCTGAAAGGTCCTCCTCGATGGCGTGCCACCATGGCGGAGAGATGTCCGTCGAGTTATGCAATGAATGCCACAGGTGTTATCGGTACGCGACCTGCCAAACTTGACTTCGCTTTGTACCAAAAATGGGAGTGATTCACTGCTCGAACCTTGACCTCGGGGAATCTCTTGTGTTGGCAAAGGGTTCCAAATCCACAGCGGGACATCTTGACGCCTGGTGCGATGGCACATGCTGCTGTGGCGACGATTTTCTACGCCACAGGGTTCCTGCGTGGTTTGGGGATTACTCAGGCAGTAATAGGAGCGGCCTTTACAACGTCAGGCCTCCGGAGGGGGGAGGACGTAGATCGTTAAGAAGGCGAGGGATAAGCCGATAGAGTAAGGAAAGGTGGGCGAGGTCCGTCCTATTGGCTCACGCCCGGCCATGTCAGGTATCGGCGCAGAGGGAAGGCGCCAGCCGCTGGTTCAGAGGGGGGCAAGGCAGAAGATCGGAGGTGTAGTGGACATGGCTTGGCTACCGCTTGACCCTGCGCTGCTGCGTGTGGGGCTGTACATCAAGATCGATCATGCCTGGATGCAACATCCGTTCGTCCGGAATACCTTCACCATCTCCTCCCCGACAGAAATCGCAATCATTCAGAAGCATCGCTTGACCAAGCTGTTTTATGATCCGGTCTTGTCTCATGCCGATGTCGTGGAAACCCTGAATGATCCGTCATTGCCGGTTACAGTCTTCGAGGTTGACGCGGATCTGGCCGAAGACATCGACTCCGATGAGAAGGCCCTGCTCCGGGAGAAATCGATACACATCCAGCGGGTGGTCGACCACTGGAAAGCAGTCGATACGGCGGCGAGAGATTATATTCAGGCGGCGAATGAAACCGCGGTGATGATCGCGATGGCCAACGCGGGACAGCCGGAGTGTCTGAAATCGGCCGAGCACATTCTCCAATCGATCACGAAAGTTCTGGATGATGCGTCCGTCGGGCTGACCCTCGTGTCCACCGTGAATCCCGCCGACGAAGGGCAGGAGATGGCGATGCAGGCGATCAGCACTACGGCCATGTCGATGCTCACGTGCAAGACGCTCAAGATCAACGACGAGGAGCGGCATTTTCTCGGAATGGGAGCGTTATTTCACAATATCGGCATGAACCGCATTCCGCTGGCGATCCGGCTCAAAACCGATTATCTCCTGCCGGTCGAACAGAAGCTCCTACAGATGTACCCGCAGTTTGGCAAGGAGATCTTGGGGAATATTCCCGGAGTTCCCCAGGAAGTCATAGAGGTTGTCTATCAACATCGCGAGTGTCTGGACGGGACCGGATTTCCCAAACGCCTGATTGCGGCGGAGATCTCCCCGCTGGCGCGGCTGGTCGGGCTGGTGGTGGAATTCACTCATTTGACGAACGGCCGGCAGAGGGGGCGGAACCTCAGCGCGACCCAGGCCTTGTCGCAGATCTACGTGAACATGAAACCGAAGTACGGCCCGGATATGATCGAAGCCTTCATTGCGTCGGTTACGGTGTTTCCGCCCGGCTCGTTCGTCCAGCTCAACGAGGGCAGCTATGGGTTGGTCGTCAAGAGCAATACACAGGAGCGGCTGCGCCCGGTCATTATGCTGTATGAACCGGATGCATCGCACAACCAGGCGGCGATCATCGATTTGATGAGGGAACGGTCGCTGTCGATCCTGAAAAGCATCGATGAGAAAGCGATACCGAGCCGGATCAAGGAGGTCTTGAATCGCCACCGGTTCAAGGGGTACGCGATATCGTAGCCCGCACGATTCAGCGCGTGTCTGTCGTGAATCCCGTAGCGCCGTCTTTACAGACACACGAGGCGAGCCTATCCCGTATTCGGATACGTCACATCGTGGAGTTGTAGGTATCACAGGTTATGTGAAGCTATCATCCAACATGCAGTCAGGCCTCCTGGGGGTGAGGACGTAGATCGTTAAGAAGGCGAGGGATAAGCCGATAGAGTAAGGAAAGGTGGGCGAGGTCCGTCCTATTGGCTCATGCCCGGCCATGTCAGGTATCGGCGCAGAGGGAAGGCGCCAGCCGCTGGTTCAGAGGGGGGCAAGGCAGAAGATCGGAGGTGTAGTGGACATGGCTTGGGTGCCGCTTGACCCTGCGTTGATGCGTGTGGGGCTGTACATCAAGATCGATCATTCCTGGATGCAACATCCGTTCATTCGGAATACCTTCACCATCTCCTCTCCGACAGAAATCGCGATCATTCAGAAGCATCGCTTGACCAAGCTGTTTTATGATCCGGTCTTGTCTCATGCCGATGTCGTGGAAACCCTGAATGATTCGTCATTACCGGTTACAGTCTTCGAGGTTGACGCGGATCTGGCCGGAGACATCGACTTCATTGAGAAGGCCCTGCTCCGGGAGAAATCGATACACATCCAGCGGGTGGTCGACCACCGGAAAGCAGTCGATGCGGCGGCGAGAGATTATATTCAGGCGGCGAATGAAACCGCGGTGATGATCGCGATGGCCAACGCGGGACAGCCGGAGTGTCTGAACTCGGCCGAGCACATTCTCCAAACGATCACGAAAGTTCTGGATGATGCGTCC
>JAOUPN010000330.1 GCA_029879905.1 Nitrospira sp.
GCTATCTGACCGTCGGTGATTTCGTACTGGCCGTCGGGAATCCGTTGGGGCTGAGTAGGACCGTGACGTTCGGCATTGTGAGTGCGGTCGGCCGCGCGGATGTGGGAGTGGCGGACTTTGAGGATTTCATCCAAACGGATGCTCCGATCAATCCGGGAAATTCAGGCGGTGCGTTGGTCAATATCGATGGAGAGGTCGTGGGCATCAATACGGCGATTGCCAGTCCGACCGGCGGGAATGTCGGTGTGGGGTTTGCCATCCCGAGTAATATGGTACGGGCGGCGATGCAGAGTCTGGTCAAGACCGGGCGTGTGGTGCGCGGAGTTCTGGGAGCCTCAACGCAGGATGTCAGCCCGACGCTGGGGAAAATCTTTCATCTGCCGGATGTGAAGGGGGCCATCGTGACCGACCTGCAGACGAAAGGATCGGCGGAGCGGGCCGGGCTGAAGCGCGGCGATGTGGTGGTGCGCTTCGACGGTCGCGATGTCATGGACAGCGGGCACTTGCGAAATCTTGTGGCGCAATCGTCGATCGGCAGCAAGCATCGCCTGGATCTCATTCGAGAGGGGAAGCTGTATCAGACGGAGTTGGGGATTCAGGAAGCTCCGCGTGAGGGGACTAAGAAAAAACAGGCGGCCTTGTCCGTTGCGTCGACCTCGCATCCTCTATCCGGGGTGGTCTTCGACGATGTGACCACTCCGTTGGCCAGGCAAATGGAGTTGTCGGTCACCAGGGGAGTTGTGGTGACCGATATCGAAGAGGGGAGCCTGGCTGAGGCATCGGGTCTGCAGCCCGGCGATGTGGTGCTGGAACTCAATCGAAAACGGGTGGTCAATTTTACGGTGTTGCAACGTCTGGCTGATCCGCTCAAACCGAGCGATCTCGCACTTCTCCTCGTCAACCGCCAAGGGATTGTGTTGTATGTCCCGGTCCAAGGTGAATAGCTCTCGCCCGCACCCTCTTTTTCCCGTCGTGTCCTAAGCATCTTCTTACGCACAGATGTTCATCAGTTCTGCTCGCTTGCGCATTGTGCTGCGGCGTCATGAGTGCTATGAATAACAAATTCGTGCTACCGGTGAGCCGGTCGGCCCTGTGCCTTCTGATGAAGGGGCAAGCAATGCCGGACGGGAGCCCAGGGAGGTAACTATGGAGCAGTTGGTCCGGTTCGGGGTGTCGGTGGATCGTCATTTACTAAAAGAGTTCGACCGCCATATTAAGCGGCGCCGATATGCCAGTCGATCCGAGGCCTTGCGTGATTTGATCCGCGACAATTTGGTCGGGGAGGAGTGGAATGTCGATAAAGAAACAATCGGTGTGATCACCTATGTCTATGATCATCATGTCCGAGACTTGCCCGGGAAATTAACCGATATTCAGCATAACTGCCAGGGGCAGATTCTGTCCGGGATGCACGTACATCTTGATCATGACCATTGTCTGGAAGTGTTGGTCGTCAAAGGAAAAGGATCCGAGGTGAAACACGTGGCGGATGCCTTGGTGTCGGTCAAAGGCGTGAAACATGGGAAGTTAACCATGACGACGACGGGCAAATCGATCCGCTAGCAAGATGCGGGAACAGTCGATCAGCGAGGAAGGGCAATAGTGGCGATATTCTCATTGTATCGGCCCTGTCTTATCTCAACGATATTGGTGTTGTGTCTCGCCGATACGGCCTTTCCCCACGATCCTGACGAAATGAGTCTGGACATCCCCGAAGTATCGGTAACGGGAGACCGTCCGGTTGCGGCCTCTTCTCAGCAGCTCATCCCCGGTAAGGACCTGGTGTTACAGCCTCAAGGTAAGCCGGCGCAAGTCTTGCGGTTGATTCCCGGATTGATCGCCGTTGAACATTCCGGGGGTGCGGGGAAGGCCGATCAATATTTTGTGCGGGGATTCGATGGGGACCACGGGACGGACATCGCGTTCTTCTCGGACGGCATGCCGATCAACCTACGGACCCATGCCCATGGCCAAGGGTATACGGATCTCAATTTCATCATTCCTGAAACCATCGAAGCCGTGGATGTGCAGAAGGGGGCGTATCTTCCGGAGTACGGTGATTTTGCCACGGCGGGTGCCATCAACTTTCGGACTCGGCAAGCCGTCAAGGAAAGTGTTGCCATGGCAACCGGCGGCCAATTTGATACCCAACGGTATCTGGTCATGGTGTCACCCACAAAGGGCAGGGTACGTACGCTCTTTGCCGCTGAGAATTATTACACCAACGGTCCGTTTCAGCACGACAACCGGTATCTACGGACGAATGTCTTGGGAAAGGCCACGACACACCTGACGGGGCGCGATGAGCTCAGCCTGAAATTTACCTTTCAAAAGTCCAAATGGAATGCCTCCGGTGAAATTCCCTTTCGAGCGGTGGATAGGGGACTACTCGACCGCTTCGGCGCGATCGATCCGTCGGAAGGGGGCACGACACTTCGGACAACGGGATCGTTGAATTATCACTATGATACCGTGTCGGACGGTCGATTCTTTGCCGACGTCTACGGGCAGTACTATCGGCTGGATCTCTTTTCGAATTTTACGTTCGCCCTGAACGATCCCGTCAACGGTGATGGTATTCGACAATCTGATCGTCGCGTGATGTACGGCGGGAATATCGGATATACCCAGCAGGGTGAGGTATTAGGGATCACGGCCGTCGGAACGGTCGGGTTACAGGTTCGTGTCGATGACATGCATCCTCAATTGGGTATGCAAGCAAGAAGGCGGTTGACGGGCACGACGGTCGACAGCGATGTGTTGTCCGCTTCCTATGCGCCGTTCGTGAAAGTCGACGCGCAACCGCTTCCGTGGGCGAGGCTTACCGGAGGGTTGCGCTGGGAAACCGTGACCTTTGACGTGCGCAATCGCTGCCTTTCCTGCGTGGAACGGCCGGACGGCCGGACGAGCGCCGGGATCATCTTGCCGAAAATGAATCTGACATTGGGACCATGGGCGGATACGGAGTTCTTTGCAAATTATGGAGAAGGGTTTCACAGTCACGATGCCAGGCTTGCGGTCCGAGCCGGAACTGCTCCGCTTGCGCGAGCTCGAACATATGAGGTGGGCATTCGGACAAGACCCTGGGGAGACGATAACCTTGAGCTCTTGGTGACGGCATGGCGTGTTGATCTCCAGTCCGAATTGGTGTTTGTCGGCGATGAAGGAACGACCGAGATCCGCGGAGCAAGTCGGCGGCAAGGGTTTGAAGTGGCGGCACGCGGGCGGATTTGGGGCCCCCTGTCTGTAAACGGGAGTTTTACATGGACACACGCCAAGTTCCGCAACGGCGATGCGATTCCCTTGGCGCCGGAGTTCACCGCGTATGGAGCAGCCATCGTGCAATGGCCGGAGGGGCTGACGTCGCAACTGCAAGCGACCTATCTTGGGGCTCGGCCCCTCATTGAGGATCGGAGCATCACCTCACCGTCGTGGATGGTGTGTGATTGGACGCAGCGCTATCAGTTGCCGATTGCTCTGCCGTACGGCAGGCTGGAAGCGTTTTACTTTATTCAAAACCTATTAGGTACCGACTGGGAACAAGCCATCTATGCATTTGAGTCACGATTACGAACCGAACCGACCGGGGTGACAGGTATTCACTTTGTGCCGGGTAACCCGAGGACCTTCATGGGAGGCGTCGCATGGTACTTTTAGCAGGGTGCAGAAAAAGGCTGCCCGCGGCGTTCTCGCGAGGCGTGAAAAGTGAAACGTAAAAGACGAAGGACAGACTATTTGATGGTGTGACGTTCTGAAACTTTTTACCCGCCTTCGCAGGAAGCCGCGGCTGGAAGGCCGTGAGGCTCCACGTTTGACGTCTAACGGATTGAAAACAGTCTGTATGAGTATGCTGCGGGTTGCTTTGTGGGAGGTTTAGAGGTTCTATTGCCACGTGATTCTCTCGAACCAAACAAATCCCCTCCAGCCTATTAGGCTACGATGCGGCAAAGTGCAATGTGTAATGATGTATGTTGAAGGGGATGATTCGGTAGTGACTGATCAGCAGGAAGGATGATGAAGTTCACTCCTCTTCCATGTGAATTTTTCAATCGCCCGACGGTGACGGTTGCCCGCTCATTGGTCGGCAAGTATGTGGTG
>JAOUPN010000331.1 GCA_029879905.1 Nitrospira sp.
AGAAACCGGATGTGCTCTGTCTCCAGGAAACCAAAGTACAGGACAGCGACTTCCCGCTACCGGCCTTGGCACCGTCCGGATATGAAATCACCTATCGCGGCATGAAATCCTATAACGGCGTGGCGATTCTCAGCCGCAAAAAGCCCGAGGCGGTCTTTCATGGATTCGACGACGGAGGAGACACGGAGGATGCCCGCCTCATAAGAGTCGTCATCGACGGTATCCCCATCATCAACACCTATATCCCGCAGGGATTCGAAATCGATTCACCGAAGTATGCGTACAAACTGAACTGGTATGAGCGGTTGCGGAACTATTTCGACAAACATCTTTCACCGCAAGCACCGGCGATCTGGTGCGGAGATATGAACGTCGCCCCAAGGCCGATGGACGTGCACAGCCCGGAAAAGCACTTAAAGCACGTCTGCTATCATGAGGACGCCCGGAAGGCCTACGAAAAGACCGTGGCGTGGGGATTTCAGGATGTGTTCGTGAAGCTCTACCCGACGAGGCAACAATATACGTTTTGGGATTACCGGGCGCCGAACTCTCTCGACGCCAACAGAGGCTGGCGCATCGACCATATTCTCTCGACGACGCCGTTGGCGGAGAAATGTGTACGGGCCGACGTGGACGTCGAGCCGCGGCGAGCGAAAGATCCTTCGGACCATACGTTTCTGTGGGCAGAGTTTTCGATCTGACCACGCGCGCGACGACCACCGCCGCCCGATCCGGTTATGGCGCTAACCTACCACCATAACCAGACGGGCTGAACTGCCCATACTTCCTATGCTGCGTGAAGCAGCAACCCTTTTTCCTTCAGATGATTGAGACGGTTCTGCACCATCAACGGATCGTGAATGAATCCGCAATTGATGCAGCGATGAACAACGGTATCGGTCGACAACTCCGGCTGCCGTTCTTCAACCATGAAGCCCTTGCACTTTTGACAGGTCATGGGAACCTCCTATGACGTAGCGCGACATGAAAACCACCGTCATACGGGAGACAACCTACCATCGCCAGATTAAATCAATGTTAACAGGCAGTTAGAATTGTCTAATGTTTGAGACACCGACTCCCGCACCCTTGCGATGGGTGGATGGATATCCTGCACTCATGAAGCAAGTCATATACGGGTCATTGTGATCTCATAACAAAACTGACCAGGGTGTCAGGCAATCTTTAACCTTGGGGGAAATAGGCTTGAATGGGGAAGTGTGAGGTCGGCGCAGCAAAATTTCCTTACAACAAATAATCCCGACATCAAACTGGGCTACGGCACCGCACCGAGCTCAAGCAGTACTTTCACCTCGACATCTGTACCGTATCTCCTTGCTCTCTCCAACGGAGACACTCCTTGTGCATCCTTGTGGTTAATGTCCACACCGAGTTGCAACAAGAACTGAAGCGTCGATCGTATTGATTCTTCCATGTTTGCCTCTCCACCATTCACATCAATTGCCGCGTGGAAAGCATTCCAGCCTAGTTCGCTGATTGCGTGGGCATTGGCTCCAGCCTCGATCAATGCTTTCATGATTTCCACATTACGTTCAGCAGAACCAACAGCGCTCATAAACACGGTGAAACCCCGATCATGTGTGGCATTGACATCAGCTCCGACGGATATAAGGGCCTGTACGGCCTCCAGTGATCCATCGTTTACTGCATTGACCAGTGGACTCCACTCATGACAGTCTTTTCCCTCGACATCGAGCCCTGCGCGCACAAGCACTCGTGCTACTTCGGGGGACCGCACTATGAACAAGGCTGTCTCTCTACCCTTCTCAGTTGCATCAATATCGGCACCAGCTGCAAGTAACAAGTTCACAATTTCCACTTCATCCACCTCAACGGCGTTGTGCAAAGGGATCTGAAAGCTCCAGGGAGCCGTATTGTCATACTTCTTCCCAAGATATTTGAGCGAAGATGGCGAGGTGTGCACGATAATACTCGAAGCATTGGGACTCGCGCCTGCTTCCAGTAGGACTTTGACGCGGTCCACGTCACCAGTCTTAGCCGCATCAGCGAGGAGTGTGACACCGCGTGTATCAGTTTCGTTTGGATCACATCCCAGCTCAAGACACAAACGTAACCGCGATGCATCCCCACCGGGCAGATAGTTCCATCCCAGTCCACGGGCGGCGTATCGCGCGATAGTCCCTGCGTCGCCTTTCCGTAAGGGATCGGCACCTAAGGTAAGTAATATGTGCATCGTCTCTCTGCTGGAGCCGTATCCCGACCCCGCGGCGACCATTAGCGGCGTTGCTAACATGGGGCAGGCCCCGGGATCCAGACACATATTAAACGCTAAGTTAATATCGCAACCTTCCCCCACAAGTTGGCGGATGCACTCATGTTGGCCCAGCCTCGCTGCGGCATGTAATGGCGGCTCACCGTGCTTGGGTGGCGGGTATCGCGGATTTTGCTCGTATTTACCTGGTTTCATACCATCACGTGCAAATTGGATTCTGTGGGAGCTGCTTGTTATCGAAAGATGTAGGACCCAATATCCAATCCCTACAGAGCCGGATCCAACGGCCAGGTGTTCTTGCAAGACCGAGTAATCGACAGGTGGATCAAAAAGGTTGTTAAGACACGGACACTACCCTATGGATTTCGTTAAAGGTCAAAAGCCGTTCTCATGAGGCCCTAAGCGGTTACTTCTGACAGCCGGTAGCGATGCCTTTATCTTGAGCGCTTGGCAAAATACAAGGGGACATTCTACTTTTTCTTGCATTCCCCTGGTCGGCCGCGTGGATTCAATTTCGCCTCCAAGCCCAAGTGCTACCCAGGCCCACAGACCTGACACAGAAATCTGTTGCAGCCCCCTCCGCTACTCCATCCCCGCAGGCGTGGTTCACAGAAAAGAAGAATGCCCCTTTGTTTCATGCAATGGGTGGCTCTATGAAGCAGCTGGAAGCAGTCGGACTGCCGTAATCCAGGGCTCGTGCCGTTTTCCATATCGTAAGGTTATTTCGTACCGAGGTTCGTTGGAGTCCTCGTGCCAATAAAACGAATTCTGGAAGCCCTTAGAGGTCGACGGTCCTTCGGTGAATCGAGTGAGAGCCCTGTGCCATTCGTAGGGCACGTGAATGTCTTCGGTGAGTATGCGGGTCACAGATCCGCGCAGATGCGGTGGATAGTGTTCGTCTGGCGAGGAGTAAAGGGGACATGCTCCTTTTTCTTGCGTCTCCTCGTCCGACTACGTGGATTACGGCCCGCTCCATGCCCAATTGCTGCCAGTCCCGCAGACCTGACACAGAGATCTGGCACAACCTCCTCCGCTACTCCATCCCCGTAGGCGTGTTTCACAGAAAAGAAGAATGTCCCCTTTGTTTCAGCCATAAGAACTACTATTGGATTCTTTGACCGATTCGGTCCCATCGGACCCACTCATTCCAGTTTCCGATTCCACTCCACGACCAATAGATAATCGTGCATTTGCCTTTAATTTTTGATGCGTCAACAAATCCAAAAAATCGACTATCCAAACTTTGGTCGCGGTTATCCCCGAGGACAAAATACGAGGCCCTGGGGACAGTAACCGGGCCATAGTAATCGCGGGAATTAATCGTACCGTCGATGATCCCCGAATCAATCCGTTGGGTGTACGCCGTATCATCAAGCGGCGATCCATTCACATGTACGGTCTTGGCCCGAACTTCGATCGTGTCTCCCGGAATCCCGATCACGCGTTTGACGAAATCCTTTGTCTCATCTTCCGGGAATTCAAACACGATGATGTCTCCCCTCTGGGGAGTCGTACCATTCTTATACGTCGACTTCTCGACGAAGATGTGGTCCCCACTGAGTAACGTGGGCATCATGCTTCTAGACGGGATCTTGAATGCTTGAACATGGTGTTGTCGGATGTGATCCTTGACTGGTTCTTCAACGAATGCACATGCCATTATGACAAGCAGGACAAAGCCACCATACCCGTACCACGTGTTACAGAGTCTCACCTCATACCCCTCACCGAAACGCTTCGCTGCACGAATGGCGTCGAGAATAATCAGTACATACAGGGAAAGGGACAGAAACAGCCACAGCAGCAAATTGTACAGGGGAGGAAGAGGGCCATAGCTCATGA
>JAOUPN010000071.1 GCA_029879905.1 Nitrospira sp.
CTTCTTGAAGTTCAGCAAATAATCGAAAGTCGTGTTCGGTATGGTATAGTGTGCCGTCAGTTGATGGCCACGTTGAGCGTGATGTCCGAGGCAGGCCGAGTAGGCGCGGAGGTGGAGCGAACATCGCTCGGACGATCAGCTTAATGCAGGCAAAGGCACGCAGATCCATGAGTTGACATAATCCCTCTTATCAGACTATGAGTTTTGAACTTTTTGGGCGCGTCCATAAAGAGTTATCGATTACGGGCAATGGCCTCTACGAAATCGTGCTGGCCATTGCTGAGCGCGTCAACCGCAAAACCCAGATTATTCGCCTTCACTGGCATGCCGCATCGCTTCTTCAGCGACTCGACGAGCTCATGTCGGACGTCGGACGCCAGTGGGCCGAGCACGTGGGACGCCGCTCTCTGATCCAGTCCGACCCTAGCAATACACTTCCGACACTTGACGCCACACTCGCACATGCGGCGATGCAAGCCCAAGGAGTCAAGGAATCCCTCATGCATGTTGATGCCAAAATTCGAGAACTAAAACTTGAAGCATTACATGAAGATTCACTCAGACTCCAACAAGATCTGAGCCTACGGTCTGCCAGAATGGAGCGCTTGACCGTCACACAACAGGCCGCAGCAGTCGGACAATCCATCGATGCAATGCCCCATTCCTCTTCAGTCCACCTCGCATCGGTCCTTCGAGGACCGTTCCTTCTCGCTCCATCACACGGACTGGTCTTTCGTCCGGACGATATTGTCGTCCTGCTTGGCGTGGAATCTGAATTGGATCCTTTTATTTCTTGGTTTACAAGCCACCGCCCCGCACAACAGTCAAGATCCAAACCCTCGTAACACCGAAAGGCCGGTAGACATCCTATTGCATCATTCACATTGATAGCCTCTTGTACACCGTTCTTGACAAGGGTATACCGTCCTATGCGCTCAGGAAGATCGACCGCTTCGATTCTACTTCTCCTCCTCATCTTGCTCCCTGTATCGGCCAGGGCTCAGCAGAATACCGGCACTGTGCGTACAGATCATCTACCGGGCATTCGTCTATTAGAAGAAATCCAAACCGTGATTACCACACTAGCCGAACAGGCAAAACCCTCGGTCGTCAATTTGTTCCCCATTTCCACAACCGGATGGAATCAGGAACGGTCTCGCGAACGTCCGCCCAGCGGATCAGGATCAGGGTCCGGGTTCATTGTCGACAGCGCCGGGTACATTGTGACGAATAATCACGTCATCGGCGAAGCCGCGGAAGTTGAAGTGCTGTTTTCCGACAAGAGCAAACTGACCGCACAGGTCGTCGGGAAGGATCCGGACACAGATCTTGCCGTCCTCAAAGTGGAGACAGCCCGCCCCCTCCCCAGCGCCACATTCGGAGATTCCTCCACCGTCAAAGTCGGACAATGGGTGTTGGCGGTCGGGAATCCGTTCGGACTCGACCGCACCGTGACATTGGGGGTGGTCAGCGGCATCGGACGGGAAAATATCAATCTGTCACGGTATGAAAACTTTATTCAAACCGATGCCTCGATCAACCCCGGCAATTCCGGCGGGCCGCTGTTCAATCTCCATGGCGAGGTCATTGGAATCAATACCGCAATCATCAATTTTGCTCAAGGCATCGGGTTTGCCATTCCGTCCAATATGGCCAAACAGGTGATTGAACAATTACTGACCACAGGAAAGGTCGTACGTGGGTGGCTGGGGGTCGGCATTCAGCCGTTGACACCGGAGTTGGCCAAGAAATTTGGCATGATGGAGAACGAAGGCGTCCTGGTCAACGAAGTCTTTGAGAAGGATCCGGCCGAACTGGCCGGGATCAAACCAGGAGACATCATTTTCAAAATCGACGGCGTGGTGGTTGACTCCCCGAATAAGCTATCCCGGTTGATCGGGACCATTACTCCCGGCGCCACGGCGAAAATCGAAGTAGTTCGCGATCTCACTCATGTTATTCTTCATGTCCCGTTAACCGAACGACGTGACCAACCGGTTGTGGTGTCTCGCCCACAAGCCAGAACAGAAGCGAAGCTGGGTCTCGACGTACAGGACCTCACCGCAGGATTGGCGGAAAAGTTTAACTTACGCGAATCCACAGGAGTCTTGATTACAAAGGTGGAAACCGGAAGTCTGGCCCAAGCCGAAGGTCTGCGAGAAGGCGATCTGATCAAGGAGGTGAACCGCATCGATGTCTCCTCCATGAGGGACTTCAACGCGGCCCTTTCCAGAATTCGGCACGGAGATACCATATTGCTTCGAGTCTTGCGTGAGAATCGAGCGTTTTACGTCGTACTCAAGTCGACGGAATAGTATCTGCTACACCGGACCTCTTCCTCCCTCATCCGGGAATTTCTACCCGGCGTCTATCCTATCCTCCTATGTATCTCGGAACTAATGGGCTGCCAGCTGATGACGTTCCGCATTATGCCGTTCGACGATTTTCGCCGTAAGATCGCGCGGCACTTCTTCGTACTGGGCGAAGTCCATCACATACGTCCCCTGCCCACCGGTCATGCCGTTGAGCGCGGTCGCATAGGTCACCAATTCGGCAAGCGGCACCAGCGCATGGATCTGTTCGGCATGGTCGTCCGCACTCACGGACACAATACGCCCTCGCCGGGAGGTGATGTCACCGATCACTGTCCCGACGACGTCCGTCGGCACCTCAATCTCAACCGCCATCATCGGCTCAAGCAACACCGGGCCTGCGGAATCCATCGCTTTTTTGAAGGCCATGGACCCGGCGATTTTAAACGACATGTCGGAAGAGTCGACAGGATGATGGGAACCGTCGTACACGGCGACGCGAACATCTACGACGGGAAACCCGCTTAAGACACCTTCATGCATGGCCTCAATCACCCCTTTTTCGATTGCCGGAACAAAGTTTCGAGGTATGGCTCCGCCGACAATCTTGCTTTCAAAGATCAACCCCTCGCCGCGAGACAATGGAGCGATTTCCAGCCAGCAATCTCCGTATTGACCATGTCCCCCTGTTTGCTTTTTGTATTTTCCCTGGGCCTGTGCCGTCACCTTGATCGTCTCATGATACGGAATCTTTGGGGTGTGGAGAATCACATCGGCGCCGAATTTACGATGAAGCTTCTCCAAGGCCACATCAATATGAAATTGGCCTAAGCCTCCTAGCACCATCTCTTTGGTCTCTTCATGCCGGGTAAACTCCAGTGAGGGATCTTCCTCAATCAGCTTATGGAGGCCTAGACTGACCTTATCGATATCCATCTTCGACTTGGCCTCGATTGCAAACGAAAGAACCGGCTTTGGCAATCCGATGCCCGAATAGCAAACTGGGTGCTGTTCATGGCAAATCGTATCCCCTGTGTGTGTCTCACGGAGCTTTCCGATGGCAATAATCTCGCCGGCCATGGCGGATCCGACTGCGGTGTACTGCTTGCCGAAGAGAGTATAGAAATGACCAAGTTTCTCGTGAACTTGCCTGGTTGCATTCCACGCATGAGAATCGGCATGGACAGCCCCTGACAGCAGACGGCAATACGACAACCGTCCCACAAACGGGTCGATCACGGTCTTAAACACGAAGGCTGAAAAAGGCTCCTGCGCACTTGCCTTCGGCCCGGATCCTGTATCCGAATTCGGTTGTACGCCCGATTGCGGCGAAACACTGACACGCTCCTCCGGTGAGGGTAACAGAAGGGTGATCGCATGAAGCAGCGCCGATACCCCGACGTTGCGGATTGCTGAACCGACATACAGGGGAAAGAAATTGCGATGACGGATGCCGGCACGAAGTCCGGAGAGCATCGCCTCAAGCGTCAGATCTCCCTGCTCGACATAGGTTTCAAGAAGTGTCTCCTGACTCTCCGCAATGGCTTCAACCAGCTTGGTCCGGCTGTCCCGTATCGACGATTCGAGAGATGGAGGAACCGGCAAGCATTCAGCCTTGGCCGATGCGGTGCCGGATCGTATCATCTGCATGTGAAGGAGATCGATCACTCCCTCTATCTCAGAACCGAGACCCACAGGTACCGTGACAGGAGTCGGCCGACAATGGAGACGTTCCTGGCACGCATCCAGCGCACGGTCGATTGATGCACCGTCACGATCCATGCCGTTGACAAAAAATATGCAGGGCAGTCCTAACTCTCTGACCCGAGCCCACAACCGAATCAGTTCGGTTCGAACAGGCCTGACTCCATCCAGTACAATCATGACGGCATCGGCGGCCCGCAAAGCCGACAAGGGCTCACCGATCAAGCTGAGTGCTCCCGGAGTATCAAGCAAGGTGATATCCGTCTGATTCCAGGAAAACCGAAGGACGCCGGTGCCGACGGAACAGTGATGACGAAGCTCTTCCGGCTCAAAATCCGATACCGTAGAGCCCTGCGTGACGGAACCGATGGAGGGAATGGCCCCTGCAGTAAAGAGGATCGCCTCACTGAGAGACGTCTTACCTGCGCCGACATTGGAGACGATCGCGACATTTCTGACGGGCATCGCACGGGTCTGTTCCATAACCTGCCCTCCTTTTATGAAATGACGGTGGATTTAACTCATGTCATATCTCCAAACCTCTACTCCCTGTATGTTGCGAACCGCCCAACCACCCTTCATCCGCGAAACTCACATATCGACCGTCACCGACAATAATATGATCAAGAACCGTAATGCCAAGGAGCGTTCCGGCCATGACCAAGCGGTCGGTCAATCTGCGATCCTCCGGACTCGGCGTCGGATCACCGCTGGGGTGATTATGCAAAAAGATGACGCCGGCGGCTGATTCACGGATAGCCAAGGCAAAGACCTCTCGAGGATGCACAAGGCTCAGTGTCAGAGTTCCTTCCGATACCGTAGCTTCTTTGACGATGAGGTTTTTGGCGTCGAGAAGAATGACTTTGAACAGCTCCTGTTTCTTGTCCCGCAGGATGGGGTAAAAGTGCCGAAACAGATCCGAGCTGGATGAGATACGTGTACCGGTCGAAAGCGGTGCGGCTAAGGATCGTCGTCCCAGTTCGACTGCGGCTTTCAGCTGCGCAGCCTTCGCAGGACCGATCCCTTCAACCGCACAGAGTTCTTCCACACCGCATTTTGCTAATCCACTGATACCATCAACTTGACGCAGCAGTTCGATGGCGACGTCGACCGCCGATGTATCACGCCTGCCTGTTCTCAATAGAATGGCCAGGAGCTGTGCATCAGACAAGGCATTCGAGCCTTTGGCAAGAAGCCGTTCACGGGGACGCTCGCTTTCCGGCCAATCGGAAATGCCTTTTGTCTTCCTCTTACCATCCATCCTGTGTCCCTTAATGGACAAAAAAATGACACCCCGGACGTTTTTGTTCTAGCAAACCAGGACATTTTGGGCTCTTGTAAGAACTACGTACATGTAAGTCATTGTAAATACAGGAAGTGCCAATTTGGTGCATCTTTTGCTTAAACACGTCACCAGCTGTGAACATAGCCACCTTTGGAGGAAATAATGGAATGTCCGAAGTGCAAAGGGTTGATGATGCTGGAACGGTTTTCTGATTTCTTTCTCATTTTCTATGCATGGAAATGCATTAACTGCGGTGCCATTATTGACCGAACCATTTCGAATAATCGCAGAAAAAGCCTGTCGGCGCGTGATCCTCAGCCCGTTGCCACCCGATAATCGGTGGTTGTACGTGACAACCCGATCCATCACGGTGGGACACCATCCCAACGGATCGGGTTGTCTGAGCTGATCAGCGTCCGGAGCTATTCGCAACCCGTTCATTATAGTCTTCCCTCGAATCGAGGTCAAAGCACACGCTTCGATTTACCCGCGCGCCCCCATTCCGGAGGGTCTCAATCCATCAGGGGATAGCGTCGAGGCTGAAGATGCATGCACCCCGCTGCAAGTCCCCTTCTTGACCCCTTCAAAATCGCTATGTTAGAGTTTCTTGCTCGAAAATGTTTGTCACGGTTTTTGATCTTGCACGATGCGCGTGATTGCAGGAACCCATCGGGGCCGCCGCCTTCGCAGACCACAGGGGATGGACCTTCGTCCTACCTCCGATCGGGTTCGAGAAGCCTTGTTTTCCATCCTTGGGAACCGCCTTCCCCACTGCAAATTTTTAGATCTCTATGCCGGTACCGGTGCCATTGCCATTGAAGCGCTCAGCCGAGGCGCATCGCATGTCACCTGCGTGGAATCGGGACCCACTGCGCTGACCTTGCTACGGCAGAATATGCTAGACTGCGGAATGACACACCGTTTGACCGTCCACGCCAAAACGGTCAAACAGTTTTTCTCCAAACCCGACTACTGGTGCGGCCCCTATGACATTATCTTCGCCGATCCTCCCTATGCGCTCACGGAAGAACTGCCGTCACTCTTCACCCAGACACCTATTACCGATCTGGTTTCAGATGACTCCTGGTTGATCATTGAACATGCGGAGAAGACGGTCCTTCCGAATACCCTTGGATCCGGCGTCCAGCTACGATGCTATCGCTATGGAGACACGGTGCTGTCCCTCTATGCATTCTCCGATGGGGCCCGATCATGAAAATCGGCGTCTATCCCGGAACATTTGATCCGATTACCCATGGACATACGGATATCATTACCAGAAGCCTCCGCGTGTTCGACAAAGTCGTCGTGGCAGTCGCACCGAATCCGGCGAAGCACCCGCTCTTCGACTTGGCTGATCGACTGGACATGGTGAAATTGGTCGTGCAAGACATCGGACAGGTTGAAGTCACCTGCTTCGACGGGCTCTTGGTCGATTATGTGGAACACTCCGGCGCCCATGCGATTATTCGCGGGCTACGGGCTATCTCCGACTTTGAACATGAATTTCAAATGGCGCTGATTAATCGAAAATTAGCCAGGGACGTTGAAACCGTCTTTCTGATGCCCAGTGAGGAATATTCGTACCTGTCATCCACAATCATCAAAGATGTCGCGAAGCACGGCGGGGCGCTGACGGAGTTCCTCCATTTAGAGGTCGCACGTCGCTTGCAGGAACGCATCAGGAGTGTCGCGCCATGAAGCTGGCCTCACGTGTAAGCCGCATTGCCCCGTCCCCGACCTTAGCCATGACCGCCACGGCCAAGGCCATGGCCGCCCAAGGCATCGATGTCGTCGACTTTTCCTCAGGCGAGCCGGACTTCGACACGCCTGATCCCGTCAAAGCCGCTGCAGAAGCGGCGATCAGAGCCGGGTTTACGAAGTACACGCCGTCCTCCGGAATCGACGAGCTACGCCAAGCTGTCATCGAGAAGCTGGAACATGAGCTCGGACTTCGCTATGAGAAACCGCAAATTCTTGTGTCATGCGGCGCGAAACATTCTTTGTATAACCTGGCTGAGGCTTGCTTCGAGGCGGGAGACGAAATCATCATCCCGACGCCCTATTGGGTATCCTATGCCGACCAAGCCATCCTGAACGATGCCACGCCTGTGCTTCTGCCGACTCGCGAATCGGACGGCTACGCCATCAATGTAGATGACTTGCGAAAAGCGGTGACACCTCGAACCAAAGCGATCATTCTCAACAGTCCGTGCAATCCGACCGGGGCCACCTACGACAGACAGACCCTGGAGGGCATTGCCGAGATCGCCCTACGTCACGACCTCTTGATTATTTCCGACGAGATTTATGAAAAGATTCTGTACGACGGCGCCACACATATCAGCATTGCGACCTTGGGGCCGGAAGTCGCGGCCCAGACCGTGATCATCAACGGTGTGTCAAAAGCCTACGCCATGACCGGGTGGCGCATCGGCTATGCGGCCGGTCCCAAGAATATCCTGACCGCCATGGCCAATATTCAAAGCCAAAGCACGTCAAATCCCTGCTCGATTTCGCAGAAAGCCGCAGTAGCCGCCTTAAAGTTTGGCGGACCGTTTACGGAAAAAATGGTCGTCGAGTTCGACCACCGTCGAAAAGTCATGGTGAAACGGTTGAACGACATACCGGGGATCACCTGCCGCATGCCGTCAGGCGCCTTCTATGCTTTTCCTAACATCAGTGGGATTTTGGGACAACGGGGACCTAACGGCCCTATTCAGTCCCCGCAAGCTTTTGCCGATCATCTATTAAAACAGGCACATGTTGCGGTGGTGCCGGGAGAGCCGTTCGGAAGCCTCGAACATATTCGGTTGTCCTATGCGACCAGTATGGATATGATCGAACGAGGACTTGATCGAATTGCCGCAGCCGTAAAAACATTTTCAGCGTAGAGGGGCCGGCTCATTGACTCGCATCTGAGCCTCCTTATCTACAGCGATCGTATGTGACATCGCCCGGAGGGAATATCGTGCCGATCTACGAATATCTGTGCCACGACTGCTCGTATAAATTTGAGCTAAAGCAAAGCATTAAAGACGATCCTGTCGCCACTTGCTCAAAGTGTGGAAAATCCGTGAGCCGTATCATTTCGTCTCCCGCCATCATGTTCAAAGGAACCGGCTGGTACATCACGGATTATTCGGACAAAATGAAACCACCGACTGAGAGCGCGAAAGATTCATCGTCCGGCGAAAAGAGCGAGTCGAAAACCACAAGCAGTGAGACTGCGAAACCCGCGGCCTCCACCACAACGCCATCGTCTTCCGGCGGCTCCTCATCAGGCACACCCTCATCAGGGACACCGTCCGGTTCAACCTGACAGCCTGACCTTACCGCTGTGTTGCCCTTTTCTTCTTGACGGTCCGCTTGCTTGAGGATTTGGGTTTGGTCGTCTTCTTGACACGCGCCGTGGTCTTTTTCGTTTTGGCACGCAAGGAGTCGACTTGGCTCTGCAGGCTGGCAATCACATGTGACTTTTCCTGATTGACTCGGTTTACCTCATTGAATCGTACCTGCAGATCTTGATTCGCCGTCGACAATTCATTGACCTGCGATTGTAGTCGCATGTTTTCTGCGGTAACGGTCTGGATATCAGATTGGAGTTGTTCGATTTGTGACTGTAACGTCGGCGGCCAGTAATCGCATCCCGTCACACCCAACCCCAGTACGACACACCCTGCCATACCGAGAATACGTCCCCATGTTTTTCGGTTCACCATACGCTGCAACCTCCCCACCCTTCTTCAATACATTACCGGCCTCTAGACCACCCTGCTCAGGACAACACCTCTACTATACGTGTTGTCTCTAGCATGTTCGACACATTCTGTCGAGAGACCATGCACGTAGGGATAACACAGAGGCTCGACAGGCCAGACAACGCGATTCGATTCCTTGAGACAGGAACGGTTTACTGTTTGTGATGCAGTGCTGAGGTGGAAGTTCTCAAGAAATCGATCCATGAAGAATTGCGGACAACCTCACTGTCCACGCGGATAGGGCAACCCAAGGTGCTTTCGTTGCGTGTATGCGAAACCTCCTCACAATGGTCAACACCATGCTGTAGCAGCTGCGGCCAATGCGTCTTACAGGTGGTGCAGAGTATTGACAGGCAAGGCAGTTGCTTTTCCTCCTTCCCCATTAATTTTCCGCATGTTTTCTGAAATCACGTGATATACTCCGGTTGAAAAGTTGCCGGCAGGGCAACGCCAGCCGATTCTCCAAATCCTCGATGCCTTTCTCACTAAACCCGCCAGTTGAGAAGTCTCGATAAGGTGGCTGTCGATGCAGACAGTTGGACGCTTTTTTCTTCAGGCGATTGGAATTCCCGATGAGGAGATTTCTGAGGCGGAGGCACTGCTGGTTGGTGCACTGCTGTTGGTCCTGTTGCTCGCGCTTGTAGGCCTGATCGCCAACCTCATCGGCGCCACGTAGGAATCCAGCTCTCTCACTTTGACTCCACATTCGACCTTGCAGGATTACACCACGTACTGCGCTTCCTAAACTCTTCCGAAAATTGTTTTCGTTTGACAATAAATGATTTGAACTGCGGCTCAGCGATCGACTCCTCCAGTTCCGCAATAGCTTTTGCCGCTTTTTGATTACACATTCGGCTCAGTGAGATAATGGCCACTCGAAATGTGGCCGGCTCCTTTTGCTTGGCAACTTGATGAATCCCCTCCACATCCGCTTCATCATCAACCGCGGACAGTGCGACTATCGCAATCCTGGCCACATCAGGGTCCTGACGGGTAATCAAGCCCAAAAGGTAGCGATGCATCGGTTCGGGGTCTAACTTTACGAGTTTGTTCTTCCAAGACTGCAGCAAAATATCAGCTAATTCTACCCGCACAACCTCAGAGTCGATTACATCCCACGGCAAACCGGGATGCTTGTCCTTTCGCTGTTCCCAGAGGTCGGCAACGAAGGGGAGAATTTGCCCCTTGAAGGGCATTGTCTTAATATCGTTCAGCGACCTGTCGATCCGACGGATGTTCCTTGACTCTAGATCGGCGATCAGACTCTGCACCGTCACAAAGGTACCGCTCGAGGCCCATGCAGCGGTAGCAAGTACGATCACTGCTGTTGCCATGTAAACTATTCGCATAGCAGCTTTCTCCATGAGATTCTCCTAACTTGCGACTCAACTCAGTGTTGTGCATACATAGGGGTCAGTACATAGGGGTCAGACTTTCTATATTTGCTTTTCCGAATCCCACATAGGGGTCAGACTTTCTACTTTTGCTTTTCTGAATTGCCCATAGGGTCAGACTTTGAACTCTTGATTTTCATATTTTCTCTACCAGAATTTGTCCTCCCCACCTCATCATCAGATCCACCACTACGCCCACCTACTCTTGATCAGAATCGCACAATCTCTCCACTCGTGCGGAGACACGCCCATGACACTGATATGCCAAGGTTTCTACCCTGCTACGCGCCCTTGGTGCAGGTTTTCCATAAATTGCAACGCCATATGGTAAGTATAGCTGACGGCTGTCAGTAGGGAGGACTGAGCGGAATCCAACGGCCGAAGTGCTGGCCGGAGCCGATGCGTATGCGGAAAAGTACGTTTGATGCCAAGAGGCATGGGTCACGAGAAGACGGAGCAACGTTCTGTCCGTAAGGATCCAGGGAGGAGTCTGCGTCAACGGGAGTGGAGAAGAAGCATCCGACGGAACACCCAGAAGATCTTCACTCAACCAAAATTCCGCAGTTCAATGGAGGGATGAGGTGCGAGCGGTTACAACCCTGAGCATAATGGAACAGGATATGGTGACTGAGAAAATCCGGTCATGCCCGTGGAAACGGGCATCCAGGCATTCCGGACTTCCTGGATTCCCGCTAGAAACACGCGGGAATGACAAAAGGACTCATGGTCAACCCCAAAGATCCTGGCTCAGTCAAGAATACATTTCAGATCACGATGGTGCGATACGGCGGGCAATGACGTTCCGGACACCAGCCAGACGGTTCATGACCATCGAGCTAGCGTTGGAAGGCGCGATATGCGATGTCTCTGCGATAGTGGCAACCCTCAAACGAGATGAGGTTTACGGCCTTGTAGGCCTCGGCCTGAGCCTCCTTCAAGGTCGTTCCTCGACCGGTGACGCCCAACACACGCCCGCCGGCAGTCACGATCTCATCCCCCTTCTTGGCAGTTCCCGCATGAAACACCGTCGCCGACTCCGTCAGCACCGACGAAAGTCCGTGAATAGGAATGCCTTGGGGATAGGAGCCGGGATAGCCCGCTGAAGTCATGACTACGCAGACCGCCTTGTCGTCATGCCATTCGACCGTGAGTTGGTCCAACCGATGTTCCACCACCGCCTCAATGATCTCGAGCAAATCCGTCTTGAGCAGCGGTAAGACCACTTGCGTTTCAGGGTCGCCCATCCGCGCGTTGAACTCCAGGACATAGGGGATTCCCTTCACCACCATGAGTCCGGCATACAGGACGCCTTGAAACGGCGAGCCCATCCGCGCCATCGCATCCACGATCGGTTGCAGCACCTCTCTGGTCACCTGCTCTCGTAATTCCGCCGTGCCGAGCGGCGTGGGGCAGTAGGCCCCCATACCGCCGGTATTCAGTCCGGTGTCTCCCTCACCCACACGTTTGTGATCCTGTGCCGGGAGCATCGGCACGACGGCATTTCCGTCCGTAAAGGCCATCACGGTCAATTCTTCCCCATCGAGAAATTGTTCGACCAGGACCTGTTTCCCGGCCTGACCGAATACCGCCTTTTCCATGGAATCGACAATGGCCTCGTGCGCCTGTTCACGTGTGGTGGCGATAATGACCCCTTTGCCCTGCGCAAGACCATCGGCCTTGATGACCACCGGCAATTCATGCCGATCAACGTACGCAACGGCATCATCGACCTTGTCGAAACTCTTGGCTCGCGCGGTGGGAATCTTGGCTTGCGCCATCACTTCTTTGGAGAAAATCTTGCTGGCTTCGAGTCGAGAGGCGTTCTTACTCGGTCCGAAAATTTTGAGTTTGGCCTTCTTGAATTCATCGACGATGCCCAAGGCTAACGGCGCTTCAGGCCCCACCACCGTCAGATCGATCCGTTCCTGTATCGCAAAGGCCTTCAAGCCGGCGATGTCATCGGCCTTGATCGGCACGCAGGTAGCCAGCGACTCGATTCCGGCATTGCCTGGAGCACAATACAAAATGGGCTTGCGGGGGCTCTGCGCCAGCTTCCACGTCATGGCATGTTCACGCCCACCGCTACCGACAACGAGAATCTTCACTGGAATACCTTCCTTGATTGATGGAGCAATATGCGTAAGGACGTCGCGTGGATCGAGATAATCAGGCTGAGGATACGCTCGAGGCTAAGAAAAACCCACTTCCAATTGAAGCACCTGCACCTTAACCTGATCCTCAGCCTTGCTCTCAATGGCGGAAGTGCCGCATGCCTGTCAAGATCATCGCCATGCCATGTTCATCTGCCGCCTTGACGACTTCAGCGTCGCGGATCGATCCGCCGGGCTGAATCACAGTCGTAATCCCCGCCTCCGCAGCCGCATCTAATCCGTCACGGAACGGGAAAAAGGCATCGGATGCCATAACACAACCCTTTACAGGCATCTGCGCCTTCATCGCCGCCAGCTTGACGCTATCAATCCGGCTCATCTGGCCGGCGCCGATACCGACTATCTGGCCAGGCTTGGCATAGATGATGGCATTGGACTTCACATGTTTACAGACTTTCCAGGCAAAGGCGCAGGCGGCATACTCCTCTTCGGTCGGCGTTCGAACCGTCGGCACCTTCAAGGCCTTGAGATCGGTCAATACGCCGAGGTCACGATCCTGCACGATCAATCCACCGACAAGTTTCTTCAGGTCATACCCGTGCTGACCGACCTTCGTGAGTGCTCCGACATCGAGTAACCGCAAATCCTTCTTGCGCTTCAATTCTGTGAGTGCGTCCTCTGCAAATCCCGGCGCGATGACAACCTCGACGAAGGTCGAGGTAATTTCCTTCGCCACCGCCAAATCGACCGGCCGGTTGAAGGCGATCACTCCCCCGAAGGCCGAAATCGGATCGGTCTCCCGCGCCTTGACGTACGCTTCAACCGGTGTCCCTCCCAAGGCTACGCCGCAGGGATTGTTATGCTTGATGATCGCGACGGCGCATTCATCATATTCTTTCGCCAATTCGAGTGCGGAATTCGCGTCCAAAAAATTGTTGTAGGACATCGCCTTACCGTGGAGAATCTTTCCGCGTGAGACAGACGGCTCACCGGACGTGAGTTCACGATAGAAGGCTCCCTGCTGATGCGGGTTCTCGCCGTAACGGAGCGTTTCTGCCAACTCAAACTGCAACGACAGGAGCTTGGGGAACTTCACCTCTCCGCCCTCCGTCTGTTTCTCGAGATATCCGGCGATCAAACTGTCGTAGCGCGCGGTA